>DZCK01000099.1 GCA_022730245.1 Halothiobacillus neapolitanus | reverse complement strand
TCCAACCGACCGCGCCCATCGATCCCGATCATCCCATCTCATTTGCCTATACCTTGAGTGTGGGCACGAGCAAAGTTGCCGATGAGCCCTTAGCCGAGGTTCGCCGCCCCTTAATCGGCACGGTAAAAACTAACCCCGAGGATAAAACCGAAAAAGCCTATCGGGTGAATTTAGATTTCGCCGGGGGTAAATTAAGTGGTTTGAGCAGTAATTCACCGGTCATTGCACAAATTAATACTTATGACACAGCCAATGTTTTGGAGCAGGCCGTTATTCCGCTCCCTGAGCCAGGCCACTGGCGCTTATCAATGTTGCTTGCGCCCACAAGCAAGGCTGAAATTACAATCGATGCCAACTTAGCCTTGGGTAAAAAAACACTCTCAGAAACATGGCGTTACGAGCTTCCCGCCGATTTATCCCGTTTTGGACAGATGAAATAATGACCCTCAATGACGCGCGCCCAAGCGATCGCGCAACCCAAGCCGATGCCGCCGCCTCAAGCACCGTGTGCCAATACCCCGAGGTGATTTGTGCGCAATTGCGCTGGTTGCAGCGTCGCGTGTTTTATCAATTTTTGCAAACCGGTTGCCCCACGATTGATCTTGAGGCTGATTTGGATATTTTGCGTAATCAGGCCGATTTAACGCAACGCCTAGCCCTGTCTGTGCCGCCGCTCACCACCATGCCACCGTTATTGCGCGGCAGTGTGCGTCATGCCGTAGCCGTTGATTCACCGAATGCCCAAGACACAAACGCATGAAGAACTTATTAACTCAAGATCCGTTCCGATCGGTTGCCCTGATACGGCGCTGGATTTTCACCGCATTTGTGTTGCTGCAAACCGCCTTTGGGGTTTGGGGCATGATCTTGGTGCTGCCTTATCACGGCAGCACGCCAATCGAAAAAGCCATTCTCATCACCTTTGTGCCCCTCTATGCTTTTGTGGCGGCAGGCTCTTGGATGGCGTTATTTGGGTTCTATATTCGGCGACGCTACAAGGGGCGCGGCGATGCCAAAAGCTTATTGGCAAGGTTTTCTGCCCAACTTCCCACGGTGCCACTGGTGAAAACGGCGGTAGCTTTGCCCATTTATCATGAAGATGTTGAGCGGGTATTTCGTGGCTTGCGCGCTAGCATCGAATCGATTAAAGCCCTGGGGCATTTGGATTCATTCGAGTTTTTTGTGTTATCCGATAGCCGAGATCCGGAAATTTGGCTGGAGGAACGCGCCGCTTGGCTTGCACTCTGTGATGAACTCGATTTACACGGCGTTGTGCATTATCGCCGCCGCCGAGTGAATTTGCGGGCAAAAACGGGCAATGTATCGGATTTTTTACGACGTTGGGGGCGGAAATTTAAATACTTCATCGTGTTCGATGCCGATAGCGTTATGTCGGGCGATGCGGTTGTAAGCCTCGTGCGATTAATGGAGTGCGAGCCCAAAGCGGGCATGATTCAAACTGTACCGCGCTTATTTAATGCCCGTTCTGCGTTCGCGCGCATGCAACAATTTGTCACGCATCTCTATGGCCCTTTATTCAGCGAAGGGCTGGCAGCCTTGCAATTAAACGAGGCCGTATTTTGGGGGCATAACGCCATTATTCGCACGCAAGCGTTTATGGCGCATTGTGGCTTGAAAAGCATGCGTGGATTTGGCTTATGGCGGGGCACCGTGCTGAGCCATGATTTTGTTGAAGCCTCGTTTATTCGGCGCGCTGGCTATGATGTGTGGCTTGAAACCGGCATTGAAGGCAGTTTTGAAGAATCCCCGCCCTCGCTTGATGATGAGTTAATTCGTGATAAACGTTGGTCCAAGGGTAACTTGCAGCACATAAGCTTCATAGGCTTTGAAAAAGGGCTGGCAACCGCGCATCGCATGGCCTTTATGAATGGGATTTTTGCCTATTTGGCCTCGCCCGTTTGGTTTTTGTTTTTGCTGTTTTCCACCATCGAGGTAGCGCAGTTTGCGGCAGGCGACATTAACTATTTCCCCGATGCCCACAGCCTTTACCCCAATTGGCCCCAATGGCATCCGCAATGGGCAATTGTGCTGGTCACCAGCACGCTGGTGACCTTGTTTTTGCCCAAGCTACTTGCCCTGTTCGAGCTCATCGTATTTGATCGCAAGCGCCTACAGGGTTTTGGTTCTGTGCCGCGTTTGCTGCAAGGCTTTTTACTGGAAAATTTGTTCTCGATTCTCTTGGCGCCGATCCGAATGCTCGCCCATTCAGCTTATGTTGTGCAGGCGATATTCAATGTGACCGTGCGATGGGCGGGGCAGAATCGCAGCTCGGAAATCGGTTGGCTACAGGCGGTGATTCGTCATGCGCCAGGGATGATTTTAGCGGTACTTTGGTCGGGGATTGCGTTGAGTTTAAATGCGAATTTCTTTTACTGGACAATCCCTATCAGCTTATCGCTTTTGCTGGCGGCACCCATTACGGTTTGGTTGTCCCGCTTTTCACTAGGGGATCGGTGGCGCACGCAAGGTATTTGGTGCACGCCACCTGAACGTGCGCTAGCCGATCCGGTATTGGTTGATTTTGCCAATATTCCCGATGCACGGCTCAAGCCTGCAAAAGCCCCCGATTGGCTCAGCTGGACGCTACTCAACCCCGTCGAGGCGCGTATTGCCGCCGCACTTGCCACCCACCGGCAAGGCGCCGCCAAGCGGGCAAGCACCGCACTGGGTGATCTCTTGCTGGTGCAAGGCATTCAAGCGGTGCCTAAAAGGCAGGCGGCGCGCGTGTTGGATGATGCCGAGGCGATTTTGCGCCTGCACCAACATGCTTGGATGGCTCCGCCCGATGACCCTTGGGGGCGCCAAGTTGACCAATTAACTCGGGCCATTTGCAGCAAATAAAGACCAGCGCCACGATTTTTTTAATTGATTGAATTATTGAGAATAGGCTATGAAAACCCAGTTACCTGAAGATAAAACCCCGCAAACCCAATCTGAACTGACGCGTCGCGCATTTCTTTTTAGTCTAGCGAATGTTGCCGGCCTTGCTGCGTTGGGATTTAACGCGGCCTATGCCGCAGAAACCCCGGCCAATGGCGCGGCTAACAGCACGGGTGCGGCCACAACGGCGGCGGCACCTCAGGTGGGTTTAAGTTTCGGCGCAGCGAAGCCCTTTTCGTATAAAACATTGATAGCCAAAGCAGAAGAAATGGCAAAAGTGCCTTATTTGGCGCCGCCATCTCCGGTGCCAGATGCGATTAAATCGATTAACTACGATGCGGCAGGCAAAATTAACTTTAATCCCGACGATGCTTTATGGGGTAAAACCGGTTCGGTTTATCCCATAACCTTCCGCCCTTTGGGTGAGTATTTTATGAAGTCGGTCGCGATGAATGTCATCGAGGGTGATCGCGCCCGCGAAATTGACTATCGCCCAGATTATTTCACGATGCCAAGCGATAGCCCGCTGCGGCAAGTGCCCGCTGGCCAGTCGGCTATTTCAGGTTTTTGGGTGCAACGCTCGCGGCGTTTGGGCGAATGGTCGAAAAGTGAGCCTTGGGCCACATTCCAAGGTGCGAGTTACTTCCGTGCTATTTCTCGTCAAGGCCAAGTTGGCATGTCGGCGCGCGGTATCGCCATTGATACCGGCTTGCCTCAAGGAGAGGAATTTCCCGATTTTCGATCGTTTTGGTTTGAACCCGCCTTAAATGAAGGCGATCCCGTCGTGGTGTACGCTTTGCTTGATGGGCCCTCCATTACGGGTGCTTATCGCTTTGAATTGCGCTTTGATGGCGACACCGAAATGGTGATCGAAAAAAATCTATTCATCCGAAAAACAATCGATCAATTGGGGATAGCGCCCTTAACCTCCATGTTTTGGTATAGCGAAACCCCCAATAGCCATTTGCGCGGCTGGCGCCCCGAGGTGCACGATTCAGACACGCTGGTCATTTGGCGCAGTGATAACACCCATTTGGCTCGCCCATTAGCAAATCCCCCGAGCTTGGCTTATTCCGCTTTTGTGGATCAGCACACGCGCGGATTTGGTCTGCTTCAGCGCGATCGGGATGCCTCGCATTACTTAGACGGCGTTGGCTATGAAAAGCGCCCCTCGGTTTGGGTTGAGCCGCTCGTGGATAGCAAAGGCAATGGCGATTGGGGCAAGGGCTCGGTCACGCTCATCGAAATTCCTACCAATGATGAAACCTTCGATAATATCGTCGCATTCTGGCAAGTGAGTGGCCCTGTCTTGGCGGGCGCCTCGTTAACATTTAAATATCGCCTGTATTGGACCGAGCATGAGCCATTTTTCCCGATGGGCCAATTGGCCCGAGCGGTGGCTTTGCGGGCGGGGCCGGGCGGTAATTTCGGTGGTTCGCGGCCAGCCAATACCGTCAAACTTGTTATCGAGTGGGATAGCACCTTGTTCCAAGGGCACCAGCCGAAAGATGCCGTGTTCACGGTGACAAGTTCCGCCGGTAAAGCCGATAACATCAGCATTGATTGGGTCGCCGGCACGCCCCGCTGGTTAACCCAGTTCGATTTCTTTATCGATAGTGATGCACCGGTTGAGTTAAGCGGCGTGCTGACCCTCGATGGTCAAGTGGTTAGTGAAACTTGGGCCTATCAATTTCATCGGCAAAGTTTTATTCAAATGATGGCTTGAACATCGCAAGGCCGCTGATTGAATTGGCATTGAATCAGCGGCCTTAAGTCGGCCAATGGTAGTCACTTTTAGAGGTTTGCCTCATGGCAAAAGCATTAACGCCATCTGAATTTAATCAACAAGTGGCAAAATTAATCGGCCAGTATGGCGCGGGGGCTTTTGCCGCCACTGAGGGTCATTACCCAGCCTACACACTGTTTGTTGAGCAAGATACGGTAATCGCAGAACCCGCGAGCAGCCCCAAGCATCGCTATGGTGCGTTTTGCGTCTTGGCTTTGCCTCTTGATGAGGCGCGGCTTACGGAGCATATGAACAAATGGCTCAATCGGGGTGAGGCGTACACGCTTTATCTGAGTATGAACGTGTGTCGCTATGACGGCTGACGCAAATTGCACACATTTTTAAGTGCGATGGTAGTGATGCGGCAATGCAATTTTGTCAAAGGCATCTACGCGGGCGGGCGGAAAATTACGCCACACAATACAGCCTTTGCTTCGGGTATACGATGGCGCATAAGGCTCTGAAAATGGTGGGTTTTTGTCATAAAGATGATAGGTGAATTGTATAAATCGAGTGCCGGTTTGTGCTAATTTATTGATTTCTTGGCTTATTTTTTGCACGGTTGCCTTGGGCATACTACGCAGCGGCAAGCTTGAAACAATCGCGCGGACGGGCTCATTGAAAGGGCCGATTAAAGAGGATAACGCCCCCGCATCCCCATGAATGACCCGTACATGAGGAAAACGCTGCTTAAGATGGTCGGCGAATGATTGCGTGCGCTCAACCAAAATTAAATCGCGAGGATCAATGCCCTGATTCAGTAAGGCGAGCGTCATAGGCCCGCTGCCGGGGCCTAATTCAATGACTTTGCCCTCTCCTGGCGGCACTAACGCGGCCATTTGACGGGCTAAAAAGCCAGAGCTTGGGCAGATGGCGCCCGTGTGACGGGGGTTTTTTATAAATTCTCGCGCGAAATCAAATAAGCTATGGTGTGCGGGCATGTTTTTATATCAGATAGGGTTGGTATTATGTTTTTAAATGCAGGTATATTTTTTTCATGAATATCATGAGCAATCTGCATCGTGAAATGACCTGGTCTTTATGCACCGCAACGCTGATAAATGCAATGACGATTTGGTTATTTTGTGAACTTGTTTTGTTAGTGTTATAAAAATTTAAGTTAAATGCCCGATCGTCGTTGTTAGATGCATTGAGTAATTTTTGAATAAAGCCCTTTTGTTGGGTTATTTTGCTTGGAGGCTCAGAGATGCCAGAATTAACCCATCATACTTTGGCTGTTTTTATGGCTTTTTTAGCCATGATGAATCCGGTCGCCAACGCGGTGATTTTTTTAGGCTTAACAGCGCAAATGGGCAGAGTCACAACGCGCCGTGTGGCATGGCGTGCGGTGCGAATGGCTTTTTATATTGTGGTGGTTTTTGCATTATTTGGTCCGTTATTATTCTCTTTATTCGGCATTACCTTGGCTGCATTACGAATTGCCGGAGGGATTTTAATTAGTTTGGTCGGTTTTCGGATGCTGCATGGCGAAAACTCACGGATGTCGCATCCGAATAAAATCTTAGATAACCCGGTTGATGAGGGTGAAAACGATACGCAAAATGATATTGCCATTACCCCACTGGCAATCCCTGTTTTAGCGGGACCTGGCACCATCGCGACGGCAATGAGCTACTCACCCAGCGGCCATTGGCTTGAAACGGGTATTACATTGGTTATGTTTACCCTTATTTGTGTGATTACTTTTTATGCGTTTATTTTTTCAGAACGTATTTTGGCGCGCATCGGACGAGATGGCGTCGCGGTTATTACCCGTTTAATGGGGCTGATTTTGGCGGTTATTGGCGTGCAAATGGGGCTAGATGGCATTCATCAATCGGGG
>DZCK01000225.1 GCA_022730245.1 Halothiobacillus neapolitanus | reverse complement strand
CGGAGGCATTTTTTATGGGCGGGTTTGTATCGCTTTTTTGGGCTGGTTAGCGCTTGTAGGCAGGTAATTCAATCACATAGGTATCGACCTGCGCATTCGGGTCGATACTTGGGTTTTTCGGATTGGCATTGCCCCAATCACTTTGCACCAAAATACGGGTACCGCTTGGGCTCGGGGTGACATTGGTTTGCGCCCAATAATTATTCACCGGTGCGTTGCTGTAATGCCCCGTGCTGCGGTGATGCGCCACGCGAAAGGTTTTTCGCGTATCGACATTGGCGATCCACACTTCTTGATCGATATAAGTTTGCGGGTCGGCCACGGGCGCGGTATTGCTGCCGTTATCTATGGTGCTGCCATAGGGGGAGCCGGTCACGCCCATCGCCACCCAGCCCGGCAGTTTCCAAGCGCCTGCGCTGATGAGCGTGCTGGTGCGCGGGTAGCCATCGCCAGTTTTTTCACCCACGACGGTATAAACCACGCCGGTGTCGAGGTTGGCGACCATTAAATTGCCATTGCCGTTACCAAATTTATCGTCGTACTGCGTGCCGACCAGTAAATCTTCACCTTGAGCATTGATTGCGCTGTCCAGATGCTCGATGGCATCAAAATTCACGGTGCGCACGATGCGCCCGCTCAGATCAAACACCACCGTGGTGTGGTTCGCCCAATCAGGCCACGCCCAGCCTTTGCCTGATTTGAGCGGAAACGGCGTGGTGCCGCGCGCTTGCGCTACATTAATCCCACTGTAGCGGGTAATCGCGCCCGTGTTGGCATTAAAACCAAATACATTCAGCCCCAGTTGACCATTCACATTCGGGATGCCGCCCGCGCCCAAGCCCCACAGCTCAAGATTGCCGCCAGAATAAAACGGATACCCCGCGCGCACGGGACCTGTGGTTGGCCAGCCTTGTGCTTGCACATCGGGCATAAAGTCGTGCACGACCGTTTGCACACCCGTTTCGACATTCAGCGCCATCATTTTCATGATGATGGTGCCGCCATTTTCGCGGTTATCGATGTACACAAGCTTGGTAGGGTCGGTATGGCTCCAGTAAAACTGCTCGATATCGGGCGGGTTGATCGGCAAAAACTTGATAAACGCATAGGTTTTGCCATCAAACATCGCCCAGCCCTGCTGCCCGCCCGTGCTCGCCTGCGTCACATACAGCACGAAGCGGGTTTCGTCGCTATTCCATGCCTGTGTGGTTGGATAAGCCGGAATGGCCACATTCGCGTTGAAATCAGCCCTCGCATCGGTGACTCGCACAATAAACGTGCCGGGGAAATCCGGGTCTTCCACGCGTTGCCCCTTGGCCGGTTTGGCGAGCGGCGAAAAGGGGCGCAGGGCTTTGCCATAGTCAATCAGCCCGGCGGAGGGATCGGCTGATGCGGGTGTTGGAGTTGGAGTTGGTGTTGGTGTTGGTGTTGGTGTTGGTGTTGGTGTTGGTGTTGGTGTTGGT
>DZCK01000224.1 GCA_022730245.1 Halothiobacillus neapolitanus | reverse complement strand
CAATGCCACGCCCGGCGCGGCGCGAAATTTCATCCTGATTGCGGCGCAGCACGTTAACTGTGCCACCACCGACTGTCCCAAGACCTAACAAGCCAACCTTCACAGGCTCCATCATTCATGCTCTGTCAAAAAAATTAGCCGCATTCTACCTGATACAGCGCGATATGCGGGCAACTACAAGGTGACATTCAAGGGCTTGACCTGCTCCAAAGCATCCCCCTGCAAATAATCGACACCCACCTCGGCAAGCTTTGCACGCTGCAGCGGCGTTTCAACGCCTGCGATAATGATTTTCGCCCCCAGGGCATGTGCCATGGTTGTCATGACTTTCATTACCGTCATGCCTTCTTTGCCCATTTTGTGACCACACACCGAGCTCACCATCGCCTTCAAATAATCAGGGCGAATACCACCGATCCGCGTAATCGAACCGCTGTCAAAATGCTCCAGGGTAATTAAAAACCCATATTCGCGCGCCAAAAGCGCAAAGCGACGCGCCTCAAACGGCACCTGTTCGACCAATGCCATGCTTAGCTCCAAACCTAGGAGCGCAGGAGGGATATGGTATTCACGGCAAATGGCATCCAAGCTATCTAGATACACCTCGCCATGCTGCAAACTGGCACGCGATAAATTCAAAAACATCTTGGGCAGTGCATCCAAATCAGCATCGGGCACGACCGATTGACTCGCCAGCTTTTCACAGACCTTGCGCGCGACCCAAACATCCAAGTCCAGCGCGGCGTCCTCACGTTCAATCGAGGTCAAAATATGCCCAGGCAATTGCGGCTGATTGTCCTGATCCAGATACCGCAGAAAAACTTCGCAGAAGGGCGGACGGCTAGAGGCCGCATCCGCAGTAAAAATACTTTGTGCATGCAGCACCAAACGCCGCTCAAGCAGCATGGTTTCCAGACTTTGCTGCGGCTCGTAGCCCTCTTGACGCGCGCCATCTGCAAGCGCCACCTCAACCACACGATTGCGCCCAGCCTTCTTGGCTGAATAACATGCAGTATCCGCCGCCTGCATAATTTCCAGCATGGAATAGTCGCCGCCAATCATCGGAATCAAGCCGATACTCGTCCCCACGGCAAAAACCTTTCCATCACAGGCAAAACGATAATCGGCAACGGCGGCTCGAATCGACTCAGTCACGACACGCGCATTGTCGAGCGGGCATTTGCGCAAAATCACCGCAAATTCATCGCCACCGAGGCGACAGACCAGATCATCTTCTCGCACCTGCCCGCTAATGATGTTGGCGACATCCTTGAGCAAGGCATCGCCCGCAGGGTGGCCACAGCTATCATTAACCCGTTTGAAATGATCCAGATCGATAAAACACAAGGCCGCATGATCCGCACTACGCAAACCGAAGGCCATTAACTCTTCAATCGCCTGCTCGAATCGACGTCGATTAGCCAAGCCAGTGAGCGGGTCATGATGCGCCTGCCAAGAAAGCTG
>DZCK01000223.1 GCA_022730245.1 Halothiobacillus neapolitanus | reverse complement strand
CACATGATCGTGATGCGCCGCGCTCATGCACTCCACCAGCGCGCCGACGCATTTCCACATCGCCACCACGCGCGCGACATCGGCCTCAGAATTTTCCGCCAAGGGCGTCACGATCACGCGGCGCTGGACAAACAATTCGGCAAAAGCCGCATCCGGACCACTTTTTTCCGTGCCGGCAATGGGATGTGCGGGGACAAACTGCCCCAGCTTATCGCCCAGCACCGCCTGCGCGTCAGCGATCACCGACTGCTTAGCACTGCCCACATCAGTCACAACCACACCCGGCTGCAAGGCGGGTTGAATCTGCTCAAAAACATCGCGCATCGCCAACATGGGCACCGACAGCAGCACAATGTCTGCTCCCTGCACAGCCTTTGTCATGTCCGTTTCAAATCGGTCAACAATACCCAATTCCTGAGCGCGAAGTAGTGTTGCCTCATTGCGTCCACAACCAACCACTTCGCCCACTGCATCCGCTTTTTTCAGCGCCAAAGATAGCGAACCGCCAATTAATCCGCTGCCAATCACGCATACACGCGGACTGTAAAAACTCACACCAAGCCACTCATGACAATTTTCAGCGCTGCAAGAAAGCGCGTATTTTCAGCCTCAGCGCCAATACTTACGCGCAAATGCTGCGGCAAACCATAACCCGCGACCGGGCGCGTAATCACACCTTGACGCAATAATCCGTCGTAGAACACCTGTGCAGAGCGGCGCATATCAAGACACAAAAAATTCCCCATACTCGGCAAGGCGTATAAACCCAATTCCGCCAAACCTACGCGAACTTGAGCCAAACCCGCGCTATTCAGCGCCCGCGTGCGCTCAATATGCTGAGTATCATTCAATGCGGCAACCGCCGCTTCCATCGCCAGCAAACTCACATTAAACGGCTGACGCAAGCGATTCAGCACTTCAGCCACCTGCGGATGCGACATGGCATAACCGACTCGCAAACCCGCCAATCCATGAATTTTGGAAAAGGTGCGCGTAACAATCAGATTGGGGAACTCATCCAACCACGCCAAGGCGTTTGGAAAATCTGTATCGTCATCCACAAACTCGATATAAGCCTCATCCACCACCACCAGCACATCGCTAGGTACTGTGGAGATGAACGCATACAGCGCTTCCTTTTCCACCCACGTTCCCGTGGGATTGTTCGGATTAGCTAAGAACACCACGCGGGTTTGTTCGGTGATGGCGGCACGCATGGCAACAAGATCATGCCCATAAGGCTGCTGCGCATGATCGGCAGGCAGGGCTTTGGCCACCTGCGCTATCGCACCCACGGCTTGCGTGCTGATGGCATACACCGCAAAGGCATATTCAGAAAAAACCGCTTCACGACCAGCACCCAAAAAGGCGCGTGCAATCAAGTCCAATACATCATTGGAACCATTGCCCAAGGTGATGGACTCAAGCGCCACGTTCAGCGATTGCGCCAAAGCCTGCTTGAGCTTG
>DZCK01000009.1:15181-27459 GCA_022730245.1 Halothiobacillus neapolitanus | reverse complement strand
ATATTCCTCCGAACGCCGTGGTGGAGCTGGGTGCGCAAGTAGTGTTATAAGTTTTCAATTAGCGGCCTGTGTTAGCGATAGTGGCATTGACGCAATCAAGTAATGCGGCGCTGTCGGGGGGCATGTTGTCACGTTGCGCGCGCCATAAGGCCTCGCTTAAGCAATCCATTATGAGATGCTCGGCCTTCAGCACATCCCCTGTTTTTTGGCATAGGGTGGTGTACGCTGGTTTGAATCCGGTGGGCTGGTCGATATCAACCATTTCACGTATAGACAGATGGAACCCGAGATGCAAAAAAGGATTGGTCTCTCCGTGTTCGGGTGGCCAATCGCGCGCGAGCGCTTGCTCTGGGTTTTCGAGTAGCCGATGGTACTCAGGATGCACTCGAATGACATCGCTGATTTTGAGTTCTAACGTCGTCATCGGGTAACGATTACAGGCTTTTTTCCATGCATCGATAAACGGCTGGCGCATTTGGCGCCGATCTTGGCTATACATGATGTTCTGCTCCTGCACTTGCATATTTGCCGGTAAATTCAGGATTGCAAAGGCTTGTTTTTTGATTGTAGTCGCATAAATCGCACACGATACAGGCGCCGCAATCGGGTTTTCGGGCTTTGCATGTGTAGCGGCCGTGCAATATGAGCCAATGATGCGCATCGTGCAGGTAGTCTTTGGGAATATGCTTCATCAAGCCTTGTTCAACGGCCAGTACGGTTTTCCCCGGCGCGAGCTTGGTGCGGTTGGCGACTCGAAAAATATGCGTATCGACGGCCATGACTGGCTCGCCAAAGAGGGTATTGAGCACCACGTTGGCTGTTTTTCGCCCCACCCCGGGCAGCGATTCGAGCGCGGCTCGGTCATGGGGAACGGTGCTGTTGTAGCGTTCCTTTAGAATTTGGCAGGTGGCATACGTATTGCGGGCTTTGGCTCGGTATAATCCTAAGGTTTTTAAATACACGGCGAGTTGCGCTTCGCCCAAAGCTACCATAGCCTCGGGGGTATTGGCCACGGCATAGAGCGGCTTTGTTACTTTGTTCACAGCGACATCCGTTGATTGAGCCGATAGCAAAACAGCAATTAACAGCTCAAAGCCGCTGTTGTAACAAAGTTCGGTGGTGGGTTTTGGGCGTTGTGCCGCGAGTCGTTGAAAAAACACTCGACGCGTATTTTTATTCATGAGTGAACTCTATGTATATTTTTCCTTACTAACGATTTGGCATCGAAAGCAATTATCGTAGGGAATTAAAATTCTGCCTTGATGCACTTTTCGTGTTTTAAAGTTTGTCAGTTTATGCTTGTTTGAGGTGAAAAAATGCAAAATTTCTGGGGGCGATTAGGCGCTTCTTGGGGGGTTTTAGGGTTAACCGCGCTATTGGGCTGGGCGGTTGTTCGCGTGTACCCGTTTGCACTAGAGGCAACGCATCAGCCTTGGCGCTGGTATGAAATGGCGTTTTTCATATTTTGGATGATTTTTATGCTCTACGGTGAGGGGTATAAAGGTTTTCAAAAAGGCTTTTCACCGCGTGTGGTGGCTCGGGCTGTGCACTTATCTCAAAACCCCGTGTGGTGGCACGTGCTTTTGGCTCCGCTGTATTGCATGGGTTATATCCACGCCACGCGCAAACGGCGAATTGTCGCCCTATCCGTAACAAGTGGCATTATTGTGTTGATTGTTGCCGTGCATTGGTTGCCACAACCTTGGCGCGGCATCGTTGATATGGGAGTTGTCGCCGGTTTAATTTATGGGGTTTTGGCCATGTGGTTTTTCGCTATTCGCGTTTTAATTGGCCTTGAGCTGAGCCACCCGATTGATGTGCCTCATAACCAAGCCGCCGAGTCCATCGCATCATGACGGAACGTAATCGTTTATCGCGCATTGTTACCCGCACGGGCGATGCCGGCCTCACCGGTATGGCCGATGGAAGCCGCCTGTCTAAAACAGATGCCCGAGTGACAGCGTTAGGTGCACTCGATGAGCTTAATGCCCATCTTGGCATGCTGCGTGCTGTGCTCTGCGAATCAAGTTTTGATGGTTTTTTGGGCGATCAACAGCATGCCTTGTTTGATTTGGGTGGTTTTTTGGCTATGGCAAGCTTGGCGCAAATAGAACAAATCCCCACGCTTGAATCATTAGAGGCTTGGATTGAGCACCATAATGCCAATTTGCCCCCCTTAAAAGAGTTCATCTTGCCTGGCGGCTCGCTTGCGCTAGCACAGGCGCATATAGCCCGCGTAACGGCACGGCGGGCGGAGTGCCACCTGTGGGCGCTCGTGGCCGAGGACGACCAAGTGGCGCCTGTCGCTGTTTATATCAATCGCCTGTCGGATGCTTTATTTGTTTTAGCACGGGTCATAGGTCAGCAAGATGGCAGCGTGGTGTACTGGCGGCGCGGCGGCGCGTTAGCTTAAGTCGGTCTTGATAGGCGTTCGTGCTCTGATTGCCTCGCCCCGCGCTTTTAGCCCTGCCAGTATTCAACCGCCACGTTTCGGCGGTTGGGCTGTTTTTGCGGTGTGTTGATTGCCGCTGTGCCAATATTGATCAAGCCGATCAGGTGCTCATGGGCTTGCAGCCCCAAGCCGGTCATTACATAACGATCATAAACTCGGCTACCTGTGAGCCAAATCGTGCCAAACCCCAAGCGATTAGCCGCTAACATTAAGTGTTCGGTTGCGGCGGCGGCGGTCAAAAACTGTTCGATCTCCGGCGTCTTTGGATGGTTCGGCGTAATGCTTGCGATGGCGGCAATGAGCATCGGCGGGCGCAGGGCGCGTTCACGCTCACGTTCAAGAAGATCAAGCTCAGTGTTGGGTTCTTTGCGTGCCAATGCGCGTACAAATAATTCGCCCAAAGCCGTGCGCTGATCGGTATCAATGACCAAAAATCGCCAGGGTTTGAGGTTGGCGTGATCGGGTGCGCTTTCTGCCGAATTAATCATGAGGGTAAGTTCATCGATGCTGGGCGCGGGCGCAACGAGGTATTTGGGGGGTGTGGAGTGACGTTGGTTAATAAATTCGATGAAGTCCATGTTTTCTCTTCAAAATAGGAAAGTGGGTAGATCAAGCCAAACGAGGCGGTTTTTAAAATGAATGCTTGGCGTGGTTCGTTTTTTGGTTGATAATTTGCACCCAATTTAAAGCATGCTGGATTTATGGCAAAAGAAGATTATATTGAAATGCAAGGCACCGTGGTGGATACCTTGCCCAACACGATGTTCCGCGTTGAGCTTGAAAATGGGCATGTTGTCACGGCTCATATCTCGGGTCGGATGCGCAAAAACTACATTCGTATTTTAACAGGCGATAAAGTCACCGTGCAGTTAACGCCGTACGATTTAACGAAGGGCCGTATTTCATTCCGCGCCCGATAAAAATGCGTTTTTAAATCAAACGCGACGTTATTTTTAGGCACTCAACCTAATCGTTTGGTTATCAATGACCCTAGTTTGAATGCCGGCCACCCCAAATTTGAGGTGGCTTTTTTAGCTGGGCGAACTTTCGACTTGTGGCTCTTCATGGGCGCAAAGTGATAAGGCAGGATGACCCGCATCATCCAAAGAGAATCGAATAGTGCCGCCGTGCTCTGCGAGCGCGCCAAACAGCAATTCTTCAGCCAGTGGGCGCTTGATTTGCTCTTGAATGAGCCGAGCCATAGGCCGCGCTCCGAGCACCTCATCATAGCCCTCGCGCGCCAGCCATTCTCGAACGGCATCATCAATCACCATGCGCACTTTCTTCTCTTCAAGCTGCTGTTCAAGCTCAAGCAAGAGTTTGTCTACCACATTGGCAATTTGCCGTGGCGCCAATGATTTGAATTGAATAATGGCATCCAAGCGATTACGGAATTCGGGCGTAAACCCGCGTTTAATGGCATCTAAGCCATCGGGGCTGTGATCTTGGGAGACGAACCCCATGCTGTTGCGCGCTAATATTTCAGCGCCAATATTAGAGGTCATAATGAGGACAACATGTCTAAAATCGACCTGTCGGCCATTGGTATCTGTCAACATGCCGTTGTCCATCACCTGAAGCAAGATGTTGAATACATCGGGATGGGCTTTTTCAATTTCATCCAGCAGTAAAACCGCGTGGGGGGTTTTATTAATCGCCTCGGTTAACAGGCCACCTTCATCAAAGCCCACATAGCCCGGCGGTGCGCCAATAAGCCGCGACACGCTATGGCGTTCCATGTATTCAGACATATCAAACCGCACAAGTTTAATACCAAGTAACCGCGCGAGTTGCTTGCTCACTTCCGTTTTGCCCACCCCTGTGGGGCCGGCAAATAGATAGGAGCCAATGGGCTTATCTGCCGACCGCAAACCAGAGCGCGATAGCCGAATGGCCGTAGTGAGTTGCTCAATCGCTTCTTCTTGGCCGAATACCACCCGATTTAGGTTGCGATCCAAGTGGCGCAACACTTCTAAATCCGAGGTGGAAACGCTGCGCTCAGGAATGCGGGCAATTTTAGCGACCACGCGTTCAATATCAGCAGCGCTAATTAGGTTATTTTCAGGGCGGGGGAGGGTGAGCCTATGTTGCGCGCCGGCTTCATCGATGACGTCAATGGCCTTATCGGGGAGGTGGCGATCGGAAATATGTCGGCTCGATAAGCGAACCGCCGCCTCTAAGGCTTCTTCTGAGTAGGTTACGCCATGATGTTGCTCATAGCCTGCGCGCAAACCTTGCAAAATAGCCACGGCTTCCAATTCGCTCGGCTCGGGAATATCAACTTTTTGGAACCGACGGGTCAGTGCCGCATCTTTTTCAAAAATGGCACGATATTCTTGGTGCGTGGTCGAGCCGATGCAACGCAAATCGCCATTCGCGAGCGCCGGTTTAATCAGGTTAGAGGCATCCATCGAGCCGCCCGAAGCGGAACCCGCGCCAATTAGGGTGTGAATTTCATCAATAAATAAAATGGCATGGGGGAGTGACTTGATTCGTTTGAGTACAACTTTTAAGCGTTTTTCAAAATCGCCCCGATATTTGGTGCCAGCGACCAACGCGCCTAAATCGAGTGAATAAATCACAGCGTCTTGCAGCGTGCTGGGTACCTCACCTTCAATGATTTTGCGCGCGAGTCCTTCGGCAATGGCGGTTTTACCCACCCCCGCTTCGCCCACTAGCAGCGGGTTATTTTTACGCCGACGACATAAAATTTGTTGCACCCGTTCAATTTCAAGGCTGCGCCCGATGAGGGGATCAATTTTGCCTTCGGCAGCGAGCTGATTTAAGTTAACAACAAAGTTCTCAAAGCTGTTTTCATCATTGGCTTCGGATTTTTCTCGGTCTTTATTGCGGTCTTTTTCTTGATTTTTCTCGGATGAAGCATCGGCAATACCTGGATGATCTTGTGCCATGCCATGGGCGATAAAGTTTATGACATCAAGGCGGGTAACCCCCGCTTTATGCAACAAATGCACGGTGTGAGAATCTTGCTCGGCAAATAACGCAGCCAGCACATGCGCACCGGTTACCTCGGTGCGTTGGGCTGATTGCACTTGCATCACCGCACGTTGAAGCACGCGTTGAAACCCGAGTGTGGGTTGGGTTTCACGGCCATCGTTGTCGGGAATGCGCGGGGTGGTTTGGCGAATGTGGTTTTCTAAATCTACCGCGAGCTGAGAGATATTGGCATTACACCCTTCTAAAACCGCTCGCGCGTCTGGGTCTTCGAGCAGCGCATGGGTGAGTGCTTCTAAAGTCACAAACTCAAAACGTTGCCGCCGTGCACGGTCAAACACGCGGCTGATGGTGGTTTCTAGGGCTTTGCTTAACACTCGGAGCTCCTTGGGCTAACTCGGGAATCACACAGGGTGGTTATTCAGTCGATTAAGGGGCAGGTTCCATGACGCACAATAAGGGGTGTTCATTTTGACGCGCCACTTGGTTGACCTGCGCCACGCGGGTTTCGGCGATTTCTCGCGTAAAAATACCGCACAACCCGCGCCCGTTCATATGCACCTCTAACATAACGTGTTGCGCTTGCTCGGTCGATAAATAAAACAGTTCGACCAAAATGCGCACCACAAAATCCATTGGGGTGAAATCATCATTGAGTAAAATCACCTGATACATCGGCGGTTCACTGCTGTGGGTGGCGGTTTCTGTTTGCGTATTAACGCGGGTGACTTGATCGACCATAGGTTAAATCTAGCTTAATTTAAGGTAAAAGTTTAGGGCCAAGGTTACTCGACCATAGGCTAGTTAACGATTGGCTCATTTGGGTAGATGTTGCGCCAAGCAGTTGCTCAAACGGTGTTTTTTGCGGCGTTAAATCAATTTCATGCTCAAGGTGCATCTGATCGCGGATGACGCTGCGCACGGTGCTTAGGCCATCAATCAGGCCATTTTTCTGGGCTTGTGCACCGGTGTAGATAAGCCCAGAGAACAGGTTCGGGTCATCGGCCAAGCGGTCGCCCCGGCCTTGTTTTACCGCATCAATAAACTGCTGATGCACTTGATCGAGCAGGGTTTGCATGTATTGCACTTGGGTCGGGTTTTCTGGTGTAAAGGGATCGAGCATGGCTTTATTCGCCCCGGATGTGAGCAAGCGGCTTTGAATGCCCAATTTATTCATGGCATCCACAAAGCCAAAGCCATCCATCCGCACCCCAATGGAACCCACTAACGAGGCTTGATTGGCATAAATTTTATCGGTAGCAGCCGCGATGTAGTAGCCGCCCGAGGCGCAAATATCTTCCACCACTGCATAAATTGGCTTGGCGGGATACGCTTTGCGCAAGCGCATGATGGCGTCATAAACTTCGCCCGATTGCACGGGGCTGCCGCCCGGGGTGTTCATGCGCAACACGATGCCTTTAATTTGCGGGGCTTTAAATGCGCGCTCTAAAAGCGGGATGAGTTCATCAGCGGATGCGTCTTGCCCTGCCGCAATCACGCCTGTGACATCAATAATCGCAGCGGTGGGATGACTCAAATTGAGTGATTGGCTGTCGTCTAGGTCGCCATTAAACACAAGCCAGCCGAAAAACCCGATGAGAAGCGCGAAACTTATTAATCGAAAAAATAACCGCCAGCGCCGAGCACGACGCTGCTCAATTAAGCCTTGCCGTGCTAAATCGATTAAAGCATCCCGCGCCCAGCTATCTGAATTGGGTGCATCATGCGCGTGGCTTGCGTGGGATGACGCGGACGGGGCGGAACCTAAATTAGGCTCGATACGCATATCATCAGCGTTTAACGGGGGTGTCGTCATGGTTGGGATTCTCGTGGGTTCAAATCAAGGATAGCCCGGCGATAAAGGGGCAGCAGGCTGGATAAATCATCAATGACCCGCGCAGGGCTTGCGGCCATTAATCGCTCATGGCTGTGCGCCCCATGGGTAATTGCAATCGGGAGGCAGCCGGCATTGTGTGCCATATGCAAATCAAAATCGGTATCCCCAACGACCCAGGCTTGCTCGGGCTGCAGCCCAAATTCATCCAGCAATTGCAATAGCATCATGGGGGATGGCTTGGATGCCGTTTGCTCGGCTGTGCGTGTGCTTAGAAAATAGGAGCCAAAACCCGTTTCTGCCAGCGCCTCACTCAGCCCCCGATTGGACTTTCCCGTGGCGACGGCAAGCCAGCAGCCCTCGGCACGCAGCGCGTGCAACAGTTCACTCGCGCCCGGGTAGGGTTCAAGTGCTTCATCTCGGGTGAAATAAATGCGGCGATAGGCATTCGCCAACGACTCTGCCTCGGGCAAAGTCAGCTGCGGAAACAAAGCCTGCCAGGCTTCTAGCAAGCCCAAGCCAATAATGCCTTGAATTTCTAGCGCGGGCAGGGCGGGTAATCCTTCTTGAGCGATGGCCTGTTCAAAACAGCGCACAATGTGCCCGGTTGATTGCACCAAGGTGCCATCCCAATCAAAAACAATTAGTTGCGGTGCGGGCAGGGGTATTGTTGCGCGGGTAACGGGGCGGGAATCCAGAGTCATTGCGCTTGAACTTCGGTAGGGGTGGCTTGGGGTAAAGTTAAATTTAATTGCATTGCGATAGAGCGCCATGCAGCGGGAATGGGGGCGGTGAGCGCTAAATCCGCATCGGTTAGCGGGTGGGTTATCGCCAATGAAAAGGCGTGCAATAACAACGGAGGGCGGCGAACCATGTGCGGTAAAAGGCGCTTATCCAGCTCACGTTGACCATATTTATCATCGCCCACAATGGGAAAACCCACATGCGCTGCGTGCACCCGAATTTGGTGGGTACGCCCCGTTTCCAACCGAGCTTTCATGAGGCTGGTATATGAATTGGCGGCCAAAATAGAGAAATGGGTGACGGCCACTTTGCCGTTGGGATCGACCTCTACTCGGTGTGCCTCACCTTCACCCTGCCATTTTTGCAATGGTGCATCCACCCGATTAAGCGATTTTGACCAATGCCCATGCACAATCGCCAAATAGGTTTTAGTGGCATGACCTTCAGGGCGAAACTGCATTTGTAATGATTGCAGTGCGGCGCGGGTTTTGGCTAAAACAACCAAGCCACTGGTATCTCGATCGATTCGATGCGCCAGCTCAAGCCGCTCACCTAGCTCAGTGTGTTGGCGCATTAATTCAATTAAACCAAAGGGAATATTCGATCCCCCATGCACCGCTAACCCAGCAGGTTTATTAACGGCCAGTATGGCGTCATCTTCATAGATAATTAGCTCTGGCGCGCGCGCTAACCAAGCGGGAGAAATGTTATCGCTTGCGCCGTGCAAAGAAGCTACTTGAAGCTTAATGGGCGGAATGCGAATTTCATCGCCCGCCACAAGCCGTGTGGTGGGCTTAACGCGACCGCTGTTCACCCGCACTTCGCCCGTGCGCAGAATGCGGTAAATTAATGAGCGCGGCACCTCACCATGGGTGGCGCCTAATTCACGCAGCAAAAAATTATCCACGCGCTGGCCGGCATAATGCGCATCAACAATCACGCGCCGAACGGCATGGACGAGGGTATGGTCTTGAGGTTTTTGTGATTTCATGGTGCGCATTATGACGTATTTACCGGACTACGCGCGATGCTTATCCTCGGTTTAACTTGTGTTACAATTCGCTGTGCCTGAATGGCTGCGCAGCCAGAAACTTAGGCTCACGGGGGCGAGAACCGTATCCGTGGGTGATTTTTCTGGATTATTTTATCGGCAGTTCGCCCTGCGCACGTTAGCGTTTATGCCCATTACGCCCACCCTTTAACTTACGGTGAAGCATAAGTCGCGTGGTGTGGCTGGCCTCAATGAGTCAGCCGCTACGCGATCTGTGATGGGCATACGCAAACACAATTTAGGTTCTGCGAACGCTTTATTTTAATACCGCGTTCCAACAACAAAATTTCTTAAGGATTTATGCGCCTGATTTGGCTGGTGACACTGGTTTTTTTCCCTGATTTTGTGCCGCGTTTACGCGGTGCAGCGCGTTATTGCACCTTGGTATCGGTTGCTACGCGGGGCTTTACCCCCGTTAAGTGGCCTTTGTCACCGTGTGAAACACCCTTTCAGGGGATCAGCTTGCAGCCAAAAACGCATCCATCTTTCCTCCCCCTTACGGCATCCCCGAAAAACCCCGATTGGGCGCCAGCGCAAGCTGTGCGCGGGTTTTGCCTTGCTCGAGAATTAATCCATGAAAAGAATGCTAATCAATGCCACGCATGCCGAAGAGATCCGCGTGGCGCTTGTCGATGGGCAAACGCTCTATGACATCGATATCGAAACGCCGGGCTATGAACAAAAAAAATCTAATGTGTACAAAGCATTAATTACCCGAATAGAACCCAGCCTTGAGGCGGTTTTTGTAAATTACGGCGGCGATCGCCACGGGTTTTTGCCATTTAAAGAAATTTCGCGCACGTATTTCAACCCCGATGCGGTGGATGATAAAGGCCGCATGGTTATTAAATCGGCCTTAAAAGAAGGCCAAGAGCTCATTGTTCAGGTCGAGAAAGAAGAACGCGGCAACAAAGGCGCTGCGCTCACCACCTTTGTCAGCCTAGCTGGCCGATACCTCGTGTTAATGCCGAATAACCCGCGCGCGGGCGGGGTATCGCGCCGGATTGAGGGCGATGATCGCGCTGAAATTAAAGCCGCTTTATCGGAACTCGTCGTGCCGGAAGGCATGGGGCTTATCGTGCGCACGGCAGGCGTAGGCCGAGAGTCGGCAGAGTTGCAATCAGATCTTAATTATTTGCAGCAAGTGTGGGATGCCATTCTTAAAAAATCAGAAACGCGCAAAGCGCCGTTTTTGATTTACCAAGAAAGCGATCTCATCATTCGGGCGCTGCGCGATTACATGCGTAACGATATTGGCGAGGTGCTGATTGATGAGCCGGCCATGTTCCAGCAAGCGCTGGATTTTATTAATTTAGTCTCCCCCGATGCGGCGGGAAAAATTAAGCTATACCAAGATCGCACACCCTTATTTACCCGCTATCAAGTGGAATCGCAAATTGAATCGGCCTACGAGCGCACGGTTACATTGCCCTCAGGCGGCGAGCTTGTTTTTGATGCCACCGAAGCCTTAACTTCCGTTGATATTAACTCCGGGCGCAGCACCAAAGGCGCAGACATTGAAGACACGGCCTACAACACCAATTTAGAGGCGGCAGAAGAAATTGCGCGCCAATTACGCCTGCGCGATTTAGGTGGCTTGGTGGTTATCGACTTTATTGATATGGGGCAGCCTAAGCACCAGCGTGATGTCGAAAATCGGCTGCGTGATGCCTTAAAAATGGATCGGGCACGGGTGCAATTAGGGCGTATTTCGCGGTTTGGTTTGCTTGAAATGTCGCGCCAACGCCTATCAGCCTCCCTTGAAGAGGCGGCGCAGCACGTGTGCCCGCGCTGCATGGGCCAAGGGCATATTCGTTCGGTGGAATCCCTCGCGTTATCGATTTTGCGGATGATGATTGATGAGGCGATGAAAGATCAAACCGGTCGCGTGATTGCCCAGTTACCGGTCGATGTGGCCACTTATTTACTGAATGAAAAGCGCGATCAACTACGCGTGATTGAGCAAGATCATCGTGTTGAGCTTTTGTTAATTCCGAATATTAATCTGGAAACCCCGCACTTTAGAATCGATCGCCAACGGCGAGCGGAACTGGCCGATAGCCCGGTAAACTCTCGCGGGTTAATCGAGCCTTTAACTGCGGTGATGCCCGAGCTCGAACGCGCGCCGCGCCGCGCCTCAGCGCCGCAAAACTTGCCTGTGGCCGCGCCAAAACCTGCCGCGCAACCTGCCGCAACGCAACCCACCGCCGCGCGCGCGGCACCCGTTGCCACCACCGCATCCCAGCCTGCCATCCAAACCCCCAACGGCCCGCTGGGCTTGCTCAAACGGGTGATTGGCCAATTGTTTGGCGGGGCGGCCAAGCCTGCCGAAGTACCCGCCACCGCTGTTAAACCAGCCATCGCTGAACGCAATAGTCGCAATGAGCGGGCTGATGTCACCTCGCCCCGGAGTATTTCAACCCGCGATGGCACGGCAAAAACAAGCGCACCGGCTGAGCCTAATGCCCCGCGCGCAGGTCAATCACGCCCTGCACGCAGCGCTGATTCACGCAATGCGGCTCCGCGCACGGGGCGTAAATCAGCCGAACCCGAAGTACGGCAGGATGACGAGGCTCGGGAGGAGGCCAAAAATGATCCGGTTAAAACCGAAGGCTCAAATAGCCGCCGTCGGCGTTCGCGCAGCAAAAAACCAAGCAATAGCTCAAGCACTCCGGTTAATGCGCTGGTTGATAACACAGCAACGCCCATGGTTGACACCGGCGCGGGGGTGCCAGAAAAGCCCGAGCATGAGTCGGGCGCTCCAGCCATGCGATCGCGCGAGCCGCGTACAGCCGATTCACCGGTTCGGCCTTTAGCCGCGCTGGAACAAGCGATGGTTGAACAGCAATTACAGGCACCGGTGGCCAACCGGCAAACGCTGCCTTTAGATGTTGCTGTGAAAAAAGATCCCGCAGAAGCGCTATTGCCGAATGCGGCTTTAAGTTTGCTCGCATCTGACTTGGTTGTGCCATTTGTAGCGCAGACAAGCGTGCCAACGCCACTTGATGCGCCCTCATCGGTTGCCCTGCCAGTTGCCCTGCCAGTTGCCGCAGTGCCGCTGCTGGCGGCTTTCGAGCTCAATGCAGAATCGCTGCCACAGCAAGCCGAACCTTTAGCTCAGCTTTCGGTGGAATCGCTTGAACACCACAACATCCCTGTTGAGCCTGTTTCAGCCGCAACCTCTGATAACGTTGCCCCTGATGCGGCAATCTTTTCAATGGAAGCGGCCCCAGTGGAACAGG
>DZCK01000009.1:1718-15081 GCA_022730245.1 Halothiobacillus neapolitanus | reverse complement strand
AACGTTGCCCCTGATGCGGCAATCTTTTCAATGGAAGCGGCCCCAGTGGAACAGGTAGCTGCGCTTGCGCAGGGAGTAGAACCTCCCCACGCTTTGCCTGTGTTGAGTGCGGCGCACCCCGTGCCATCGGTTGAACCCGTTGAAATTTTCGCAGAAACAACGCAAGACAGCCCGTGGCAACCGGAGCGTGTTATTGAAGTAGCACCAGCGGCGCATGTTATTGAAGTAAAACCAGAGGCGCCTCTGACTGATTTCGAGCCCGCAGCGGCAGTCGCGCTCACGTCTGCGGCAGAGGCAGAGGCAGAGGCAATAATACCGGCGGAAGACCAAGAACTTGCGCCCCCTGAGGTACTTGTGACATCGTTTGTGCTTAGCCCCATAGAGCAACACCTTGAGTCGGCAACACTTTCAGTGCCCACGCAAGTTGATATGCCGCATGATGGCGCAAGCTCCGTGCAGATGTGGTTAACCGGTGCCGATGAGCGCATCCAAGAGCAGGCGCCGCAGGTGCCCTTGGATACCGCTTTGGTAGACCCAATCATCAACCCAGATGAGGACAAGCACGAGGCGTCCCGCCACCCGCAAGATAAGCCGCATCCAGATAAGCCTCGTCAAGACTTGCCCCATCAAGACCTGCCGAGCTAAGCCGCACTTGGCGTAAGCGCCCAAGGTATGCCCTGAGCCATATTTAAAAAGCCCCTAATTTTAGGGGCTTTTTATTATTCATTAAAACCAGTGTGTTGGCCGTTAATGCAGCAAACCAAACATTTTGCGCCGCCAGGTTTTGGTCAATGGGTGATCGGTACCCAGTAATTCAAATAAATCCAGTAGCCCGCGCCGACCTGCATCGTCATTAAAGGTGCGATCGCGTTGCATGAGGGTGAAAAACTGCGTTAATGCCGCATCGTAATCTTGATGCACGGCTAAGGCTGCGGCCAATTGCTCTCGCGCGGCTAAATCAGTGTCACAGGCTAAAACCCGCGCGCGGAGTTCATCTAAATCAGGCCCATTCTGTGCCTGCTGGATAAGATGAATCCGCGCTTTTAGCTCTTTAACTTCAGGTCCGGTGGCCGCATCGATGGGCAAGGTATCTAAAATTTGCATCGCTTGCGTGTTATCGCCGGTATCGCTCACAATGCGCGCTAAATCGACCAAAATATCAGAGTTATCGGGTTCTATGGTGTGGGCTTGTTTTAAGCATTCTATGGCCGCTTCCACCAAGCCGCTCGCTGCTAAATCACGGGCTTGGCCACGCAGCTCGGCCACTTCAGAGATAATGTGTTTTTCAAGAAACTCGCGTACTTGTGATTCGGGTAAAGCGCCAGTGAATTGATCGACCGGCTGGCCATTAATCACCAGCATCACCGTGGGCAGGCTGCGGATGCCAAAATGTGCCGCCAACTGTTGTTCTGCTTCGGTATCCACTTTAGCGAGCTGCAATTTGCCGGCATAACTTTCGGTGATTTGGGCTAAAAGCGGCATTAAGCTGCGACACGGTGCGCACCATTCGGCCCAAAAATCCACGAGTACAGGCGTTTGAAATGAGGCATCAATGACGCGTGCCTGAAATTCGGCGGCGGTCACATTAAAAATATAAGGCGATTCAGACATACAGGTTCCCTTAAAAAGCGTGAAATGGGGGTGGCAATAAATTAATGCCCTACATTGTGGCATGAAGCGCGTATTTCAAGACGGCAGAGGGGGCGCAGCGCGGCGTGTCCGTGTACACTCAGGGCACTTTTTACTTTGACAACGTTCAATTTATGGCTGATTTAATGACCAATCAATACGATGCGCGTGCAATCGAGGTACTGACCGGCTTGGATCCGGTGCGCAAACGCCCCGGCATGTATACCGATACCACGCGGCCCAATCATTTGGCGCAAGAGGTGATTGATAACAGTGTCGATGAAGCGGTGAGTGGCTTTGCCACCCGCATTGATGTGGTGCTGCATGCCGATGGCTCGCTGTCGGTTACCGATGATGGCCGAGGCATGCCCGTTGATATTCATCCCGAGCACGGCGTTTCGGGGGTTGAGCTGATTCTCACGCGCTTGCATGCGGGCGGTAAATTCTCCGATAAAACCTATCGATTTTCCGGCGGCCTGCATGGGGTCGGGGTGTCGGTGGTGAATGCCTTGTCTGAAAAGCTCATCGTGGAGATTCGGCGGGAAGGCAAAATTTGGCAAATGGATTTTGCCGATGGGGTGCCCATTATCCCTTTGCGTGAAACGGGCACGGTGCCTAAAAAACAAACCGGCACTCGGCTGCATTTTTGGCCGCGTGCGCGTTTTTTTGATAATCCTAAATTTTTAGTGAGCCGCTTACTGCATGTACTGCGTGCCAAGGCGGTATTGTGCCCGCGTTTAACGGTGACGTTTCTGGATGAAGCCAGCGGCGAGGCACAAACTTGGTTTTTTGAAAATGGCCTCACCGATTATTTATTAGGCGCGCTCAATGGCCGCGCTATTTTGCCCGCGCAAGGTTTTGTGGGGCATTTAAGTGCCGATCAAATCGAGCGCCCGCAAGCGGTGGATTGGGCTTTGGTGTGGCTTGCAGAGGGCGGCGAGCCCATCACCGAAAGCTATGTGAATTTAATTCCCACCCCGCAGGGCGGCACGCATGTCAATGGCTTGCGGCAAGGCTTAACCGAAGCGGTGCGGGAGTTTTGTGATTTTCGCAGCCTATTGCCGCGCGGCGTCAAACTCACCCCCGAGGATGTATTTGATCGCGTCGCTTTTGTGCTCTCAGCCAAGCTTACCGAGCCACAATTTGCCGGCCAAATGAAAGAGCGGTTGTCCTCGCGCGAGTCGGCAAGCTTTATTGGCGGCGTGATTAAAGATGCGCTCTCGTTGTGGCTCAATCAACACCCAGAGCAGGGTGAAGCCATTGCGCGTATTGCGATTGATGCCGCGCAAACGCGGCTTAAAAATGATAAAAAAGTCGCGCGTAAACGGCTCACCGCCGGTCCCGCTTTGCCGGGTAAATTAGCCGATTGCACGGCATCCGATATTTCGCGCACCGAGCTTTTTTTGGTGGAAGGCGATTCAGCGGGCGGTTCAGCCAAGCAAGCGCGCGAGCGGGAGTTTCAAGCCATCATGCCGCTGCGCGGTAAAATTTTGAACACGTGGGAAACGGGTGTCGATCAAGTGCTGGCCAGTCAAGAAGTGCACGATATTGCGGTGGCTATTGGGCTTGAACCCGGCTCGAACGATTTAAGCAAATTGCGCTACGGCAAAATATGTATTTTGGCCGATGCCGATTCCGATGGATTGCATATTGCCACTTTGCTCACCGCGCTTTTTTTGCGCCATTTTCCTAGCCTAGTGCAAGCGGGGCATGTGTTTGTGGCCATGCCACCGCTGTATCGTATTGATTTAGGCAAAGATAAATTCTACGCGCTGGATGAAAGCGAACGCGATGGCATTCTGGCACGGTTCGCCGCCGAACACCGCCGAGGCAAGCCGCAGGTTACGCGGTTCAAGGGCTTAGGCGAAATGAATCCCGGGCAATTGCGCGAATCGACTCTGGCACCACAAACCCGCCGTTTGGTGCAACTGATGGTGATGGATGATGAGCCCTTTGCGTTAATGGACATGTTGCTTGCAAAAAAACGCGCAGCAGATCGTCGTCAATGGCTTGAAGCTAAGGGCGATTTGGCCGAGGCCGTTTAAGGTGCGCTGGGGCGGGGTGTTTGCGCGGTTTGATGGCGATCACCCGCGCTTAAGATGTGAACTTAAGTGGCTATTGGCTTTATGGCTTATTGCGAGTGCGGGTAGCTTTACCTCGAATGCGCGGGCCTCTGGCGAACCTGCCACGCCATCGGCCGCCGCCATGCCGCAGGTACAAATTTTGGGATTAACCGATGCGGCTTTAATTCGCCAAGTGGGGTTATCGGTGCCGCCATTACGGCTCAATTGCACCGCCTCAACCGTTGCTTTGCAGCGGTATGTTGATTCTGCGGCAACAGCGGCAGAACAGGCTTTGCAAGCCTCGGGGTATTTTAATGCCCACATTGAGCCCACTATGATTCATATCAATGATTGCCGAGCGCCGCAATTAACCATCACGCTGGGCGAACCGGTTCGCGTGGCTCTCGTTGAGATTGTGCTGCGCGATGCCGCTGGCGAGAATTTGGCCGATAACGCCATCTTTAAGCCCTTTTTGCAAACCGCCGTGCCGACCTTGGGCTCGCCATTAAATCAAAGCGGGTACACCGCCCTAAAAGACGGCTTAATGGCGCGGGCGCGCGGTGCTGGCTATTTAGATGCGCGCTGGCAGGTGCATACGCTTCGTGTGAATCCCAAAACCAATACCGCTGATATTGCGCTTAAGCTCAATTTGGGCATTGCGTATCGATTGGGCTCTATTACCGTTGAGCAATCGCTCCTCAAACCTGTGCTGGCGGATCGCCTGACCGGTGCCCAATCGGGCGATCCCTACACCACGCAACGGCTGGTCGCTATGAATCAAAACTTAGCGGGCACCCATTATTTTAGCGATGTGCGGGTGCGCCCCGAGTTGGATGCGCGCCGTGATGGGCGTGTGCCCGTTGTGATAAAAACCGAGCCAAATACCCCGCGACGCTATGAGGCTCGGGTGGGCTATGGCACCGATACGGGGGCACGGTTGGGTAGCAAAATCACGCAGCATTATGTCAACTCATCGGGGGATTTTTGGAAGGGTGATTTATCGCTCGCGCAACGCCAACAAACCTTAACCGGTACATATTCTATGCCCCGTTTATCTGATCCGCTTAATCAACAATATGATTTATATACTAAATTTGATAGAGAAAGCAATCTAGGCATTACCACAATCTCCGCCACAACGGGCGCGCAATGGGCGCGAAAATTCAATTTATGGACCAGCTCGCTTTATACCGAGTATTTGCTGGAGCGCAGCCAGTTTGGTACCGAGCCTGCCCAAACCGCCGGGTTTTTATTGGCCGGCGCACGGATAGGGCGGCGTGATTTGAATGATCCGTTGTTTCCCACCGAAGGCTCGGTGTTAAGCGCTTCGCTCAGTGGTGCGGCAAAACCACTGCTATCCACGACCTCGCTCATTCGCGCGCATGTGATGGTGGGCGGGCTGTATCCACTCGGTGATTGGGTTGTTAAAGGCCGAGCCGAGGTGGGCGGGGTCGCCACACCCGCCTTTTCTATCTTGCCTAAAAGCTTGCGATTTTTTGCGGGCGGCGATCAATCGGTGCGGGGATATGCGTATCAGTCGCTTGGGCCAAAAGATGCCAACGGGCTGGTGATTGGCGGGCAATATCTCTTTGCCGCCAGCGCTGAAGTGATGCACCCCGTGTATGGCCGTGATTGGTGGGGCGCGGCCTTTGTGGATACCGGTAATGCGTTTGATTCTTTGGCAAACATGGCGTTAGCGACTGGGGCGGGTCTGGGGGTGCGCTGGCGCTCGCCGGTGGGTATGGTGCGGGTCGATGTGGCTTATCCGTTTAATGGCACCAGCCACATGCCGCGCTTGCATTTGGGTATTGGGGCTTCATTTTGATGAGCGCGGTCAACCGGAACGCGTGGGGGCGTATTTTGTTTGGCCGCCTGCAAACGCTGGCCCGACTTATTGTGTGGCTTTTTGTGTGGCTTTTGGGCGGGGGCACGATTGCCTTGCTGGCGGGTTTCATGTGGCTTACCACAACGCCACAGGGAAGCCGATGGGCGATAGATCAGGCCACTAAAGCCGTTACAGGGCTTTCGATTCAATCGGTTCAAGGCACCTTTTTTTCACAGCTTGAGCTTCGGCAAATTCAGTATCACGATGCCACGGGGCTGGCGGTTCATTTGCAAACTGCCTCGCTGCATTGGGATTGGCGGCAACTCTGGCGTGGGCGATTGCAAGTTAATCAACTCAGCTTGCACACGGGGCAAATCACCTTGCCCGCAACAGCCTCTGCGCCAGCCCAAGCCCGTAGCGCACCGATGAATTTCGCCGATTTGCCCTTGAGCTTGCCCTTGGCGATTACGGTCAATGCGCTGAATGTAACCGATGTGACGCTAATACAAGCGGTAGCGCCCGATGGTGCCCCGTTTCATCCTGAGGCTCAGCTTGAATCACCTCCGTCGTACCATTTAATTGCCTTGCGGGCGCGCGGTTCGCTCACCGGCGATAGCCTTAACCTGCAGGTGCAATCGGCTAAGGCGGATTTGCCTGCCGATAGTCAAGCGGAGTTATCCGGCAGCTTAACGGTGGGCACACCGGCGCCGCATCGAATTGAGGGCGTGGTGCAATCGGTGGTGGCCTTGCCGCAGGGCTGGCTATCAAGCGAGATTCATCTGGGGGGCTCTTTAGCTGAAATTAGCCTTGCGCTTGCCTCGCGCTGGGATGGGTTTGATGCGCCCAGTGCCACACTGACCGCCAAGGCACGCCTCACGCTTGCGCGCCTCACGCTTGACTCACTAAATCTCGATACCTTGGGCGGCACCTTGTGCAGCCAGGGCACGGTCAAGTACGCGGATGGCTTGGCGTTATCGCTGCATGGCCGGGCATCGGCGCTTAATCCCGCGCGCTTAAATTCTGCCGCGCATGGGCAATTGGGGTTTGATTATCAGTTGGATTATACCCAGCCTCAAACCACCCAAACCCAAGGCGCTGCCGCCGAGAAAAGCGCCCCAACACCCCAGATGGCCTTAAAATTAAGTGCGCTATCAGGAAAAATCGCCGGCACCCCATTTAATCACTTAAACGTGGAGGCACACCTCGCCCATCAGCAATTAAGCGGCTCAATTTCAGGCGGTGCGGTGGCGGGCGGCACGCTTCAAGCGCAATGGCATTATGGTTTAACCGGAAATCAGCCGATTAAGCTTTCAGCCGATGTGACGGCGGTGTCTTTGGATGCGCTCTTAGCGCAAGGAGCCGCTGAACATGCCCACGGCACGCTCACCGCGCATTTGGCCTTGGCAGGCGCGCTCGGTGCCAAAATGCCAGAAGACTCGGCGCTTAAGTTCTTATTAATTGTGCCTAAAGCCAGCTTGGGGTTTGCCGAATTACCCCGCCTGGCTTTGCCAAATAACGCCTTAACATCTCAGCCCATCTCGTTGCCGATGACGGCGCATATCGCAGGTTCCATCGCCAATCAAAAACTAACGCTTGACCCCAGCACGTTGGCCATTGCCGATACCGCTCTGCGGGCAGAAGGGCAGTGGGGCTGGCAACCGGATGCGCCACCCGCGCAAATTCGTGTGGATTTAAGCGCGCCCGAGCTTGCGCATTTGCCTTGGGCAGCCTTCGGTTTGCCTCCCGTGGCTGGCGCGGTGCAAATCAATACTCGTCTGTCCGGCAGTGTGCGTGCGCCCCGCGTCACCTTGGATTTTTCGGCGCGTCACCTCGCGTTTGAGCGTTGGCATTTGGCGCAGTTTAAAGCCCAGGGCCAATTGGGCAGCCCGCTTGCCGCCACTGTGCCATCGCAGGGTGCATGGCCGTTCAAAATGGCCATGCAGGCGAATGATTTAATGGAAGAATCTGCGAGCGGCAAGCCATCTTCGGATAAAAAAATTGCGCCGCCCCAACGCTGGCTCAATACATTAAATTTAGCGCTGAACGGCACCCTGCCTGCATTAAATACCTTATCTGCGGCATCTGGCAGCGCTGCGATTAAAACCACCCAAACCCTGACGTTAAGCGCACAAAGCCCGCACGGAAAATTAACCCTCGCCGCCAACGGCAGCGGCCAAGGGCAAGATTGGCGCGGGGTGATCGCACGGCTAGATTTATCAGCGCTGTCATTCAAGCAGCATGCCTTGGGATCTTGGCGTTTAAGCAAGCCCGTTGTGTTGCGGGTAAGCCCACGCATCCAACAATTGGCCGAGGCCTGTTTAACGGGGCAGGGCAATACTACCCCTGCGGCGCCTGCGCAATGGTGTTTTGCGGGGGTGCATGCAGGCGATGAGATGAAAGGGCAGCTTTCACTTAATTCACCCCTCGCCACCGTGCTGGATTTGGCCGCGCCTTGGCTACCCAAAGGCTTAACTGACCTGCCAAATTTATCTAAAGCGGTTCCGGGGCGCATGATTTTATCGGTAAACGGTGGCCTACAGGCGGGCAAACCCAGCGGGGTGCTCAAACTCAGTTTGCCTGATAGTCAGTTTTCTCTGCCGCAATTGGCCGATGGTAAAGTTTTTACCTATCAAAATTTGGTGCTTGATGCGGCGCTTGTGGCCGATGCGTTTAAATTTGATTTGGCGGGCGATTTACCGCACTTGGCTCATCTCGAAAGCCATGGAAGTATCAAGCTATCTCGTGGTTATCCACTTGATATTCTAAGTAAAATTAATCTGCCTGATTTAAGCGCCTTGGCATTTTTGCTGCCTTCAGTAAGCCAGCTTAAAGGTAAGGCGCAAGCTGCGATTCAATTGGGTGGGGTGCTGGCCGCCCCGAAACCCAGCGGCACTCTGAACATAAACGAGCTTGCTTTTGCCCTGCCCGATACGGGGGTGGGTTACGATCAAGGGGCAATCAATGGCGAGATTAACGCGGCGGGGCAGTTGACTTTTGCAGGGCAATTGCACGGCATGGTGGATGAAGCGCCCGTAAAATCGGCCCGTTCAGCGGATCGGCAAATCCATGTTCATGGGACGGGGGATCTAGCCCACCTGCCGCAATGGCAAGTGAATGCCCAGATTCAAGGCAATGGCGTGCCCGTGTTGCGCATTCCCAGCATGAAAATTGATGCCAGCCCGGATATGGCCCTCCAGGCCACGCAAGCGGGGGCAAGTTTAAGTGGCACAGTGCAATTACCGCTTGTGGATGCGCGTATCGAAAAGTTGCCCGAGGGCGTGGTTAAATCGAGTGATGATTTGGTCATTGTGGGCGCAAAGCCACAACCCATCGCGGCGGGTTATCCGCTCACGGGCGATATTAAATTAAGCTTAGGCGATACCGTTAATTTAACGGGTATGGGCTTTTCAACGGGCTTAACGGGTGCGTTAGATTTACGCCTGCGACCGCAAAAGCCGCTCGCCGCATTCGGAGAAATTGATTTAAAAAATGGCAAATACAAAGCCTACGGCCAAGATTTATCGATCAGTCAAGGGCGTTTATTGTTTGTAGGCCCGCTCGATGACCCCGGCCTTGCGGTAACCGCGCAACGCACAATTGATTCAACCACGGTGGGTTTAAACCTTGGCGGCACGCTGTATCATCCCAAAACTACGGTGTTTTCTAGCCCTTCAATCCCTGAATCGGATGCGCTTTCTTTGCTTCTTACGGGGCGACGGCTTAACGATGGCACCGCAGCCGATAGTTCGGTATTGCTCAATGCGGTTGCAAGCTTAGGTATTGCCCGAGGGGATGATATTTTGCGTGATGTGGGTCAAAAGTTTGGCTTTGATTCTATCGGGTTAGATACCACCGGCGGGCTTACCGGCACCCGATTCAGCGTGGGCAAAAAAATCGGTGATCGCTTGCTTGTGCGCTATGCCATCGGGGTTTTAACGGGCGTGGGGCAAATTATTACCGAATATCAACTCAATAAATATTTTTCGATTGAAATCACCTCAAGCCCTGTTGCCACCGGCGGTGATGTGATTTACCGCATTCGGTAAAAAATTCAAGGACTCTGTATGTCTATTTTATTACTCGCTGGTATGGGGGTGCTGGCGCTGCTTTCGTGGTGGCCTAGTTGGTGGGTGAATCAAGTGATTGCGCGCCACAGCCAACCGGCCGATCGCTACCCCTTTTCGGGCGGGGATTTAGCGCGCTATTTGCTCGATAAACACGCATTGCCCCACATAAGCGTTGAAATAACCCAAGAAGGCGATCATTACGACCCCAAAGATCGCAGTGTGCGGCTTTCGCCGGCCAATTTTAGTGGGCGCTCACTCACGGCCATTACTATTGCCGCGCATGAGGTGGGGCATGCGTTGCAGCACGCCGAGGGTGACCCCGCCTTTTTGCGCCGCCAAGAAATGGTTGAGCGCAGTGCCTGGGGGCAGCGCGTGGCCGGCTGGCTGGTTGTGGCCATTCCTGTGGTGACCTTGCTTGAAAAACAACCCGCGCCTGCACTCATTATGCTGGTGGTGGGTGTGCTTACCATGGCCGTGCCCCTCATTGCTCAGCTGTCCAATTTGCCCATTGAGTTTGATGCAAGTTTTAAACGCGCCCTGCCCATGCTGCAACAAGGCGGCTGGTTGAATAAGGCGGATAAACAATCGGCAAGAAAAATTCTGCGTGCCGCAGCGCTTACCTATGTGGCTCAAGCGCTCTCCTCGTTGTTAAATGTATTTAAATGGCTGCGGGGTTTGAAGATGTGAGGATAAAAATGCGCGCGCAGTCAGCCTCACCCAAAAACCAAGCACCGGGATGTGTTATAACTAAAAGGCCTTCGCGGTTAGGGAACCTCTGATTGAATCCTTGGTGAGCCACGAAGGATTCAATCAGAGGTTCCTTAGCTTAAATTTAAGTTAATCGCCAACCCCTGTCATTTAATCAACTCTGCCGAAGGAGCACCCTATGGCTTTTCAACTCCCTGAACTCACCTACGATTACGGCGCGCTGGATAAATCTATCGATGCGCAAACCATGGAAATTCACTACACCAAGCACCATGGCGCTTACGTCACCAACTGCAATAACGCCATTGCTGGCACCGAGTGGGACGATAAACCCATCGAAGTGATTATGGCCAATATCTCCAAACTCCCCCCAGCCGTGCGCAACAACGGTGGTGGGCATTTTAACCATGCGTTGTTTTGGAGCGTGTTATCACCCCAAGGCGGCGGTGAAGCCGCCGGCGCGTTGGGCGATGATATTGCCAAAACCTTTGGTTCATTTAGTGCACTGAAAGATCAAATGAGTACCGCCGGTGCCACGCGATTTGGATCCGGTTGGGCTTGGTTGATTCTCGATGCCCACGGTAAATTGGCCGTGTGCTCTACCCCAAATCAAGATAACCCGACCATGGATATCGCCGAAGTTAAAGGCACGCCCATTCTTGGCATTGATGTGTGGGAACACGCTTATTACTTGCGCTACCAAAATCGCCGCCCCGATTACCTCAAAGCCATTTGGGATGTGATTGACTGGCATGCCGTGGCCGAGCGTTACGCCGCCGCGAAATAATGTCCATCACCCTTTTTTAAGCCCAACGGTTGGGGTTAAAAAATAGGGCAAAAAAATGCCAGTCAGTATCAATTGACTGGCTTTTTTATTGGCATTGGGTTATCAATCAGACGGCATGGCCTGCGCCGCAATGGCTGTTAATTGCGGTAGGTTAAGCCCCTGCTTAAGCGCCAGTGTTAACGCCCGCTGTAACCGCGCTTCGGCCGTGCGCCCCTTGCAACTGTGCGTAAGGTCGCCCGCAAAGCCTTTCAACATGCCATCAATGAGCGCCGCACGGTCTAACGGGGCATCAATTAATTTTTCTTGCAGTGTAATTACCTCATCGGCGATTGCGCGCGCCAAAGGTTCATGCAGGTGCCAAAGCGTTTGCACATCCCCACCTACCCGCAAGCCGGCAATATTCGTGGTTAAAATATAAACATTTTTCAGCACAAGCTCGTGCTGCATCGCCGTTAAATTAGGCACAATGCGCGCATTTAAACCCACGGCATTCAAGGCCATGTGGAGGCGCTCGGCTTGCGCGCCCCAAACGGGGCTTGGCATGAGCTCTTTAACGGGCTTGCCGGGTTTTTTCTCAAACCAAATGGAAATAACGGTGGGGTTGTTAATCCCCGCCATTTGCCAATCGGGCGGCAGCAATTCGTTTTGCACTAAAATGAGCCGACTATGCCAGCCTGCGGGAATGCGGGGGAGCAGGGTGGGCAAATCTTTTTCAGCCACGGCCAAAATTAAGGCGCTCGCATGGGGTGATTCGTTCAGCACATCGCTTAACGATTGCGCGCGGGTAACGGGGATAACCGGATGCCCTGTTTTTAAAAACCCCGCCGCCAAGACTTGGCCAATTTCACCCACACCCACCAAAATAACCGGTGAAATTGGCATGGGTGCGGTCGCATTGCTTACATTGGAATCCATAAAAAACCTATACCGTGGCGGGCGTTAAATTAAATTTCAAGCAGGTGCGGGCGCCACTGCACCACGCCATCGGCATAAAGCTTGGCCAAAAGCTCGGCTGCGGCGGGTGTTGTGATTTGGGCGAGCAATTGTTCGGTATCAAAAAACACCTGCCGAGTTATAAGCTGAGCTAAGGGCAGGGTGTGTTCATCAAGCGCAATGCCCATGCCATCAACGGCTAACACGGGGCAAGCGCCCTCAATCAGCAGCAATCGTGCGGCAGGGGTGCGCATTAAGGTATCGCCACTGCTGCGGAGTTCATCGTTCAGTGTGGCGGCATCCAGCGGTTCGTTATCGGGATAAAATTCGGCATGATCCATCGGCCGTTCGGTGAGCGTTTCGGCAATATATTGATCAAAAATCGCATCGTCTTGATTCAACAAATGCTGCAAAAGCCCGCGTAGTTGGCTGCGCGCCGCCTCGCTCAGTGCCCCGGGGTTTTCGCCAACGCTCAAGTCGGAAGCGGCGTAGCGCGTGGCTTGATTCATGCCGCTAATTAAGCGATCAGTCACACCGGCGGCTAATTCATGCAGTAACGGTGCGCGAAACCCGATGGAGTAGGTCATGCACGGTTCCAGCGCGACGCCATGATGTGGCACTCCGGGCGGTAAATACAGCATGTCGCCCGGTTCAAGCACCCAAGTTTCGGTGGGCTCAAACTGCTCAAGCAAGCGGATATCTAAATCGGGCACAAAACTTGTATTCTTGGGCGGGTACTCAATCATCCATTTGCGCCTGCCTAAGCCTTGCAGCAAAAATACATCATATTCATCAATATGCGCGCCCACCGAGCCGCCCGTTGGGGCATAAGAAATCATTAAATCATCAATACGCCAATCGGGCACAAAACGAAAGTGCTCAACCAAGGTCATCAAATCGGGAATTAGCTTCTCGCAATCGGTGACTAATAACGAATAACCATCTTCCGGCAAGCTTGTAAAATCTTCCTCCGTGAAGGGGCCTTGGCGCAACATCCAAGGGCGTTCACCCGCAGATTCCAGAATCAACCGTGCGGGCACATCTTCCTCGCACGCCAAGCCGGCCAATTCCTCTGGCGACAAGGGGGATAAAAAGCCCGGAATGGCTTGGCGAATTAACAGAGGCTTTTTTTGCCAATAATCGCGCAAAAATTCGTCGCTTGAGATATTCCCTAAAACTTGCGTGATCTGCATAAATAGCCCCTTAAATATGTTGCGCGTATTCGATCATGGAATTTAATAGGTGCAAAGTGTATCAGTCGGCATCCAACGCATCACCGTTCGTTACAAAATAGCGCCCACAGTCATCGGTTATGATATACAAACATAACGCTAACTTTTACTTGGATTTA
>DZCK01000009.1:0-1618 GCA_022730245.1 Halothiobacillus neapolitanus | reverse complement strand
CCCACAGTCATCGGTTATGATATACAAACATAACGCTAACTTTTACTTGGATTTATCCGCATCAACGCCTTAGAGAAACAAAACCATGCCCAAAAAATCACGCCTTAATCGCTTACCCGGCGATGCCTACAGCCCACAAATTCACGCCAGGTTATGGCTCATCGGCACCGATCAAAAAAGCTATTTGGGCGTGGGCAAAGTGCGCCTAATGGAACTGATTTATGAGCTTGGTTCAATTAGCCAAGCCGCAAAAACCTTAAATATGTCTTACAAACGGGCGTGGACACTGATTGAAGAAGTCAACCAAATCGGCTCAAAACCCTTTGTAATTAAAGAAGTCGGTGGCTCAGGCGGCGGCCATGCCAACCTCACCGAGGCCGGCATCCACGCGATTGCCCAATATCGCGCGCTTGAAAAAGAATTTGCCGAATTTGTCACTCAACGCACACAAAACATCAGCCTATGAGCGCCAAAAACCTGCGAACACAAGCTAAGCTTGCCCTCATGACGCGCGATCCTGCCACTAAAGCCCAGCTCGCCCGCCAACTTTATCAACACGCGCTTGTTTTAAACGATCAACAAATCACAGAGCCGCCATTAAGTGCGATCGAACGGGTGCTTGATCCCGGCCGGCCCGAAACCCCCAAACTTGTCGCACCCCGCGATTTACCGCGCCGCGTCACCCACACCCAAATTGGGCGTAACATCATGGCGCATGCGTTTGCCCATATTGAATTTAACGCCATCAATATCGCATTGGATGCGGTATACCGATTCAATGACATGCCCGCTGATTTTTACCGTGATTGGCTTCGCGTGGCCGCAGAGGAGGGCGCGCACTATCAAATGTTGGTCGATTATTTAGCCGAACACGATAGCCACTACGGCCAATATCCCGCCCACGATAGCCTGTGGGAAAGCGTGTGCCGCACCGACCACGATGTACTCGTTCGCATGGCGCTGGTGCCCCGCGTGCTCGAAGCCCGTGGGCTAGATGTAACCCCAGCCATTGCCCAAAAATTACGCAGCAATCAAGATCATCGCCTCGCCGCTATATTAGGCACCATTTACGATGAAGAAATTGGTCATGTCGAGATCGGCACCCGCTGGTTTCGCTATTGCTGCCAAGCGCGTGACTTAGATGCCCGCATCACCTTTCGCAACCTGCTCAACGAATACATGAGCGGGCGAATCCGAGGGCCTTATGATGAGCCAGGACGCCTCGCCGCAGGCTTCACCCAAGAGGAACTCGATGATCTTAAAATCATGGAGGCAGAAACTCTCGCACGCCTCGAAGTACCAATCCCCCATTGACAAACCCCCACATCAGCGGACAATGCAGGCCTTCGATGTCGGTTATGGTTCATCAGGGGCTTGAAAAACCTCCAATCATCACCACAACGAAATAACTTAGGGGGTGACATGGCTTCGACGCGGATCACGAAACTCTAGGTGCATGTCGAGGGGTAGAGCCTCGTAAAAATCTGCAAAAAATTTAGTTGCCAACGACGACAACTACGCACTCGCTGCTTAAACTCCAGTAGGGTGCCGTCTGACTGAAGCCGTGCTTGTGCGTTCAGGTTCCAGGCGTCGACTCTCACAAGATCGTCATGAAGCG
>DZCK01000098.1 GCA_022730245.1 Halothiobacillus neapolitanus | reverse complement strand
CATTTCGTTTTTAATCGGGCAAAACAATACCATTTATCGGTAGTGATCGCAGATCAGGCGTGCGAACGGTATTGACTGCACAACCGACTTCATCGGCAATTTTGCGCAAACTCAGACCGTGTTTTCTTAATACTTGAATAATGCCCGTACCCAACAGATAGCCGTGCGCTGGTTACGCACAGTGGCCAAACCATTGATGGGCAAATTATCCCTTGAGCACAGGGGCAATAAGCCCTGGCAGGAGCGCCGTAACGGCTTTGGGGCTGCCGGGGAGTGCAATGATGGGGATGCCTTGGTTTGTTTTGAGTGCGCAGGTGGGGCGGCCGGGGCGCAGGTTTAGCCCGTGAAAAAGCCAAGTACCCAGCGGGGCGATTGCGCTGCGGGTGTGATCGTGGTTGCCCACCGAGGTGCCGCCAACGAGCAGAATCAAATCGGGCGGGCGGGTCGCGCTCAAGCTGCGGCACACGGCGGTACGAATCGCGGTTTCGTCATCGGGCACGATGGGCACCTCGGGTAACACCTCGCTGTGCTGTTGGGCGAGAAAGCTTTCGATGAGAATTTGGTTGTGCTCAAAAATCTGCCCTGGTTGAAGGGTGTGGCCAGCGGGGACTAGCTCGTGACCAATGAGCAAAATTTGAATGCGATAGGCTCGCGTTACCGCCAGCGCGGGCAAGCCGTGGCGTGCGGCAAGCGCTAGGTGCATGGGTTGCAAGCGCGTGTGTGCCGCAATTAACACATCCCCCCGCGCGGCGACGCTGCCACACGATTCGCAATCGGCGCCAAGATAAAGCAATTCGGTGGTGACTGAAATTCTGTTTGCACCGGCGCGGGCATATTCTTTGCGGATGACGCAATCGGCGCCGGGCGGCAAGGGCGCACCGGTGGCAATGGCGACGACGCTGCCTTGCGCCAAAGGCGCCAAGCAAGCACGACCCGCTGCCGATTCGCCCACTATATCGAGTGGGGAGTTGGTGCATAAATCGCTGAATCTGGCGGCATAACCATCCATCATGGCACGATCGAACGGGGGAAAGGGGTTCGGCGCCCTCAACGGGGCGGCTAACACCTGATTTAACGCGTGGATTAAGGGGCGCTGTACGGTTGGCTTGGGATTAAGGGTGGCGCGCAGCCGATGGATGGCCGTATTGAGCGCGAGGGCGTTGTCATCAGGGTGCGTGCAGGTATCCATTAGCGCCGCAAAATCCGCCCGCGAGGGCGCGGGCTTTGTCGCGGGGAAGGGGTTTGGCGATTGTGTGGGTGCGTGGCGGGTCTTCATGCGGGGTTACCTTACGTTGCCGTGCGCGGATCTGGGTTGAGCCCGCAAGGAGTGCGGGCTTGTCTGCGCGCAGGCGGCGGCTAATTGCGCGGGTGTGTTGCAATTAATAAAGGCTCGCGCATCGGCCGATAAATCACATAAAGCATATCGGCCAGCCATGAGGAGCGCGCTGAGGCGTGCATTCGGTGCGCAGGGTCGTTGTGCCAAACAGGGGCGGTGAATCAGTGCCACGGTGGGTTGCAGGTGCTGGCCATCGTGGGCAATCACGACGGCGGCACGGGTTTGTTTTTGCCTTAAAAATAACTGCTGCGGCCAATGAGCTTGATAGAACGGCAGATCGCACGGGGCAATGAGCAACCAGTCATGCAGGGCATGACGGCTGGCGTGCAAAATGGCGTGCACAGGGCCTTGAAATACCCCTTGAAATACCTCGGGGCCTTCATCGCTAACAACAGGAAACCCAAATTGGGCGTACTCGTTCAGGTGCCGATTGGCGCTGATGATGAGCTGATCGACTTGGGGCGCGAGCACGCTTAGCACCGGCTGGATGAGCGGCACGGTATGTCCGTTATCAATGAACGGCAACAGCCCTTTATCTTGCCCGCCCATGCGGCGCCCAGCACCGCCTGCGAGAATTAGTGCCGTGGTTTGGACGTGAGCTGAAGCGGCGATAGTCATGCGGATGCCGATGGAATCAAAAAGTGACGCGCGAGGGCATCCACTAAGGGTTTCATGAAAAACCGATCTTCGGGCATCACATCGACCCGCACGCCCTGCGCGCGCAGGTAATCGGCCATGACAGGCCCTATGGCGGCGATGGCGGTTCGCTCGAACCCTGCATGTAGTTCGGCGGTTTGGCCGGTTTTTTCGGCCACCGTGTGCAGGCGTTTAAATTGTGGCTGGCTGGTGAAGGCCAGTGCATCAATCCGGCCTGCGGCCATGTCGGCAATGAGGGCGCACACGGCGCTCGTTTCAGATTCACTGGCATAAATATACGGTGCGACCGGCACTGGCGTGCTGCCGAGCGCCAAAATAGCGTCCATTAACGGTTGATTAGGCTCGGTGCCATACAGCACAACCCCGATGCGCGGCGCGCGATTTTCGAGCGTGGCGAGGGTGGCAATAATGCCTTGCGTGGTGGGGATAGCCGCTTGAACTTGCGGGTGAATGCCCCAGGTTTTCAGCGTGCGACCGGGCTTGGGGCCACGGGCGATAATGCGCACGGTGTTAAGCCGCGCCAAAAAAGCTTCTTTGAGACCCCATCGTTCGGCGGCGGCGACTAATCGGCTCATGCCTTCACCGGTCAGCGCGATTAAATCGCCCATGGGTTCAGTGCGGGGGGCATCCTGCAAAAACGCATCCAGCCAAGCACGAATGGGCGCTTGGTCGGGCGCATCGTGCATGCTCACCAGCGGGCAGCGGCGCACCAAGGCACCTCGGCGTTCAAATAAACCCGCCAGCACATCCAGCTGGCGCGATTCGGGCAGGGCAATGGTTTTGCCGCTGAATACCTGCGCTAAAACCTCAGATTTATTCTCTGGATTATTTTCTGACCGGTTCATGCGGCCACCGCGATGGGGGGTGTCGCGCAGTCAGCGCGGTGGATAGCGGCAGGTTTGAATGCCGTGGGGGCATCGAGGCTGCCTTCAAACCATTTGAGTTCTGCGTGCAGGGCGGTGACCTCGCCTACGATGAGCAGTGAAGGCGATTCGGCACCGACAATTAAATCGGGCAAGGTCGAGAGATTGCCGGTAATCACGCGCTGGCGGGCGGTGGTGCCTTGTTCGATGAGTGCGGCGGGGTAATCGGCGGGTAGGCCGTGGGCTTGCAGTTGGGCGCAAATTTCAGTGGTGGCCGTCAGCCCCATGTAAAACACCAGCGTTTCACGGCCATGCGCGAGGTGCGCCCAATCGAGGCTAAGTTTGCCATCTTGGGTGTGGCCGGTGATGAAGCGCACGGATTGCGCATAATCACGGTGGGTGAGCGGAATGCCCGCATAGGCCGCGCACCCGCTGGCGGCGGTGATACCCGGGACAATTTCGAACGGTACGCCAGCGGCGGCGAGGGCTTGGATTTCCTCGCCGCCCCGGCCAAAGATAAACGGATCGCCGCCTTTTAAGCGGGCGACAACTTTGCCCTGCCGGGCTAATTCAACCAGTTTTTGAGAAATTTCTTCTTGCGGCACGCTGTGCGCATCTCGGCATTTACCCACATACAGGCGGGTGGCATCGCGGCGGGCAAGCTCAACCACCGCAGGGGCGACAAGCCGATCATAGACAACCACATCGGCTTCTTGCAGACGTTGCAGGGCGCGAAAGGTGAGTAAATCGGGCTCGCCTGGGCCTGCGCCAATTAAATACACCCGCCCCTGCGGCGGGGATGCCGCTTCTTCGGTGAGGGCTTGGTTGAAGAGTTCAGTCGCGGTTTGGGTTTTGCCTTGCGCCAGCGTGGGCGGGATGAGGCCGGTTAATAATTTTTCCCAAAAGCGGCGGCGGGCGCCCACTTGGGGTAATTGGGCTTGCACCACGGCGCGGCGCTCGCCCATAAATTCAGCCAATTTGCCTAGGCTACTGGGGAGCAAAGTTTCGATGCGGGCGCGAATTGAGCGGGCGAGTACGGGGCTTTTACCCGCGCTAGACACCGCCACGGTGATGGGATCGCGGTCGATAATAGCCGGAACAATAAAGCTGCATTGCTCGGGGCTATCCACCACATTAACGGGGATATTGCGGGCGCGGGCGGCAAAAGCCACAGCGGCATTCACCTCGGCATCATCGGTGGCAGAAATAACTAAACGGCAACCTTCGAGCTGTTCGGGGGAAAATTCCCCAGCGGTGTATTGCACGGTATCACCCTCAATTTGCGCCGCGATTTCTGCCTCGCATTCGGGGGCGATAATGTGCACCCGCGCACCGGCGGCTCGCAATAAAGCTAATTTGCGCGCGGCGACGTCACCTGCGCCAATCAGCACGCACGTTTGATCGCGCACATCGAGAAAAACAGGTAGATAACGCATGGCCAGCTCCTTTAGATTTGGATTGTGGTTTGGATTGTGGTGTGGCTTGTCTCTGGCGCAGCGTGGGTCTGGGCTGGAGTTTGGGCTTGGGTGTGCGCGATGAGCGCTTTGAGCTCGGGCAAGCAAGAACCGCAGTTGGTGCCGGCCTGCGTGCACACGCCCAAGGCTTTGGCATCAATAAGGTGATGCTGGTGAATGGCTTCGATCAGCGTATTGCGCCCGAGGCTAAAACAGGCGCAGATGACAGGGCTTGCATCGGCCTGCGCGCCCGCCGGTTTACCCGCGATCAAATCCATGCGTTGCGTTGCCGAAAGAGCCGATTCGGCAAAAAGCCCCGCCAGCCACTGGGTATCAACCGCGCGGCTATCTGGCGTAATGGCGATAACCCAATCGAGCCGCCCACAGGTGAGCTGCGCCGAGCGAAACCGACCACTGGCAGGATCACTAAAATCAATCCACTCCCGATGGCTGGCAGGGTGGTCGGTGGGTTGCATGGCCGCCGCAGCGGGGCTATTTAGATGGCTTTTTGCCCAATGGCGCCAATCATCGGGCGCGGTGATGCCGGCCAATGCCACCCGTGTGGCCGCAGCGGTGGGGATTTTGACGGCGTAATCGCCCGCAAAGGTGGATAAATCGGGCAAAAAACCGCCCGATCGAATCAAAATAAAACCATACCAACGGGCAGGATAAGGTTCGGCCCAAACTGCTTGGGTTTTAAATTCCGGTTGGCCTGAGATGGGGTCAAGCTCGGTTTCAATCACGGCATTAACTAAGCCTGCGCGGCTGAACGCGTTGCTCCAATGCATGGGCACAAATACGCTGCCTTGGCGTTGGGTTTCATCGAGCACCACGCGCGCGAGTAAGCTGCCCCGGGCGCTACCGATGCGGGCAATGTGATGGCCGCGTAATTTAAAACGCGCGGCATCGATGGGGTGAATGGTCAGCGTGGGTTCACTCACATGATTGAGTAATTTCGGCACGGCACCGGTGCGGCTCATGCCATGCCATTGATCGCGCAGCCGTCCGGTATTGAGCCGTAACGGGTAGGTGGGCGTGAGTGCCGAAGGCGCACCTTGGGCGGTAATTGCCCACATTTTGGCGCGGCGGTTCGGGGTGAAAAACCGGCCATCGGCGAACGGTTCAGCGGGGTGGCCGTGGGCGGGCTGCGGCCAACGCGTGGGTGGCAGGGCATCGTATTGGGCATCGGTTAAGTGCGCGAGGCCGCCTAAATCTAAATCGCGGCTGCCGTTATTCTCGAACGCGGTGAGCGCGGCATATTCACGAAATACGGCGGCGGCATTGGGGAAATTAAACGCCTGTTCAAAGCCTAAACGCTGGGCAACGGCGCAGAGGATTTGCCAATCGTGGCGTGCTTGTCCGGCGGCGGCGGTTAAGGGCAATTGGCGGGTGATGCGCCGCTCGGAGTTGGTCACGGTGCCATCGCGCTCGCCCCAGCCGGTGGCGGGCAGTAACAGGTCGGCATAAGCGGCGGTGTCGGTGGTCGATACGCATTCCGATAAAATCACGAGCGGGCAAGCGCTCAGCGCGGCGCGCACGGCCATGCTATCGGGCAGGCTGAACACGGGGTTGGTGGCGATAATCCACAGCACTTTAATTTGCCCTGTGGCGGCGGCGGCGAATAAATCAACGGCTTTAAGCCCGGCTTTTTGCGCCACCGTCGCGCTGCCCCAAAAGCGCCCCACGCGGTCAATTGCATCTAACGTGAAACCTTGATGCGCCGCCAGTTGATTGGCCAAGCCCCCGACTTCGCGCCCGCCCATGGCATTGGGTTGGCCGGTGATAGAAAACGGCCCCATCGCGGGCTTGCCGATGCGCCCGGTCGCTAAATGGCAGTTAATCAGCGCATTGCCTTTATCGGTGCCGCTGGCCGATTGATTTAAGCCTTGTGACCACAGCGATACGGTGCGTTCATGGGCGATAAACCAATCGAAAAACTGCCGCACTTGGGCTGCGGGCAGGCCGCAGCGTTGCGCGAGGGTGTCTAAATCGGGGGCATCTAGGCGAGCGGCGGCCAGTGCGGCATCAAAGCCATCGACCGATTGCGCGATAAATGCCGCATCGATTTTGCCCGCATCGGCTAAGGCCGCGAGCAAACCATTCAACAAGAGCGCATCGCCACCCGGCGCGATGGCTAAATGCAAGTCGGCGATGTCGCAGGTGGCGGTGCGGCGCGGGTCAATCACCACAAATTTCATCTCGGGGCGGCGCTCTTTGGCGGCAACCAAGCGCTGATAAATCACCGGATGCGCATAGGCAGTGTTCGAGCCGACCAGCACGACTAAATCGGCGCATTCCATGTCCTCATAAGAAACCGGCACGGTATCGGAACCAAAAGCGCGGTTGTACGCGGCCACGGCCGATGACATGCACAGCCGTGAATTGGTATCGATATTCGCACTGCCGATAAAGCCTTTCATGAGCTTGTTGGCCACGTAATAATCTTCGGTGAGAA
>DZCK01000097.1 GCA_022730245.1 Halothiobacillus neapolitanus | reverse complement strand
CAGGCTCCCAATACCTAAAACCCCCCAGATTAAACAACTGGGGGGTTTTTATTTGAAAATTGCCGATAAAAGATAATTTAAATTGATTCTAAAACCTTATTGCTGATAAATTAACGCTGCCTTCAAGCCTGAAGGTGGATGGTTTAATTAGCAAAAATGGAGAGAGTCATGAATTCGATGATTAGGGCGTTAGTTCTCGGTGTGGTTTTAATGCTGGGTATGTCTTCTGCTTATGCGGTTGAAAAGATGGACCTAAATACGGCAACCACCGAGCAGTTGCAGTCGGTCAAGGGCATTGGTCCAAAGTTGGCTCAATCAATTGAAGAGTACCGTAAAACGCATCAAGGGTTTAAGTCGGTGGAAGAACTCAAAGACGTCAAAGGGATTGGCGATAAAAACTTTATAACGTTTAAAGAGCACTTTTCGGTAGAGCCGGCTAAATCTGCGGCACCGTCTAAAAAATAACAAATTTTTGGCCTGCCTTTGGGCAGGTTTTAGGAGTGCTTAGTGCTTGGCGCCGATATTTTAATTACCGTTAATGGCGAGCTGACGGCCATTCCGCCCAACTGTTCCGTTTCCGACCTTTTGGATCTTTTGTCGCTCAAAAACCAGCGGCTTGCCGTTGAGCTAAATGGTGAAATTCTTTCCCGCACTCAATTTTTATCTCAAATTCTTAACGTTGATGATCGCCTTGAGCTCGTTCAGGCCATTGGCGGCGGGTGACCGCATTGTGCATTTTTCGCCTTAATCGCCGCCGGTCTTGGTGTGGTGTATTATTATTGTCACGCAATGTTCGATATGTCGGGTAACGTGGGGTTATAGGCTGGCTTTTGCCCCAATCTTGTCATAACTTCCTTTTTTAGATTGTTTTAGCTGATTTGTGAGGCTCTATAATGTCGATGGATGATCGGGACGGTTTTATTTGGTATGACGGCGAAATGGTTGAATGGCGCGCAGCGCAAACCCACGTATTAACGCATAGCTTGCACTATGGCATGGGTTGCTTTGAGGGTGTTCGTGCTTATAAAACCGATCGCGGTACGGCGATTTTCCGCTTAGAGGATCATACGCGTCGTCTTGCTAATTCCGCTAAAATCCTCGGCATGTCGATGCCTTATACCGAAAGCGTGATCAATGAGGCTCACCGCGCGGTGATTCGCGCTAATAACTTGGATAGTGCCTATATGCGGCCTTTGGTGTTTTTTGGCTCTGAAGGTATGGGCTTGCGCGCCGATAATTTAAAAGTTCATGTGGTTGTTGCGGCTTGGGAGTGGGGTTCGTACCTCGGCGCTGAGAACATGCAAAAGGGTATTCGGATTAAAACCTCCAGTTATTCTCGGCACCATGTCAACGTCACGATGTGCAAGGCCAAGGCGACGGGTGCCTACATGAACTCAATGATGGCATTGCGAGAAGCGACGCTGGATGGTTATGACGAAGCCATGCTGCTGGATACGCAGGGTTTTGTCGCTGAAGGCTCGGGGGAAAATATTTTCTTAGTGCGTGACGGCATTCTTTACACCCCCGATTTAACGGCCGCCTTGGATGGCATTACCCGGCGCACAATTATTGCGCTGGCGACGCGTTTTGGTTATCAGGTAGTTGAAAAACGCATTACGCGTGATGAAGTTTATATTGCGGATGAGGCATTTTTCACCGGAACTGCCGCCGAAGTCACGCCAATCCGCGAGGTGGATAACCGCCCGATTGGCAGTGGCACCCGTGGCCCTATCACCGAGCGTTTGCAGTCAGCTTATTTTGATTTGGTGCATGGCCGCTTTGATGCTGATTTGAATGATTGGCTGGATTTTACGGGTGAGCGGGCATGAACCCGAATACGGCCGCCAACCCGCAAAACTTTAAAATAGCAAATGCCGTGACGGAAGTTGCCGTGACGCAAAGCGATTTACCCGTGTATTGCCCGCAAGCTAATGAGTTGCTTTGGAATGCGCATCCTCGGGTTTATATCCATCTTGAGCACGTGGGTGATGTGGCGCGGTGTATTTATTGCAGTACGCTTTATCGCCTCGTTGAGTAAGCGGGCTTTAATTCAATGCCAAGCTTGATTGTCAATAACCCATTGATGGTCGGCTTAATTGCCGTAGTTGTGCTGATTGCGGTTGTTTTGCATGTGGCGTTTTATTTTTTTATTCGCCGCATTATGCGTGCCCCGCGCGTTGAATCATCTGATGAGTAAACGCGTGAAGCGACCGATGTCAACCGCCCAAGATTTTATGGGCGGTTTTTTTGCGCCAAAAATTGGCTTCGAATCAGTTCGGCAATCTTGGGGGTGTCGTTAACGGGCTCGTAGTCCCATTGATCAAGCGTTCCTTCAAATGGCTTCGTCACCCCCTCGGTGCGCAGCATGTGATGAAAATCTTTGAGGCGTCCGGAGTACCCATCGAAATCAATCGTATAAACGGGTTTGCCGGTAGATGCCGCCTCGGACACCATGGATACGGAATCGCCTGTAACAATTAAATAATCAGCCATACCAAGAATGGCGTGATACGGGTTCTCGCCTTCGTTATTCCAAAACCAGTGCGCTGTGTGGCTTAGTTCTGCTTGCATGGCCGCGATATTCGCAGTGCCCGTGCGCCGCGATGCCGTGATCCAAAGATGTGCATTTTGTATTTGCGCTGCAGCGCAGAGCTGGTTGATTAAGGCGCGGCTTTTTTCCGGCGTTAAGGTGGCGGTGGCATTGCTGCCGCCAATAAGTACACCGATGATTGGTTGATGGGATTTTATGTTTTTTAATTCGGGATGCCGCGCGTGTTGCACTTCAACGGCGGCGGCTATTTTTGCGGGAGATACATGATGCAAAGCGCCGCGTGTATGAAACACATTTTTGCCCTTTAGCCCATCGTGGCGCGGGGGCGCGATGATGTCGACCAAGTGCAGGGGAATTTGCGGATTTTGAATATGGACGGTAAAGGTTTTGCCTTTGCTGGCTCGCTTAACGCCCAGTGCCACCGCTGCGCCCAAGCGCCCGCAAGAAATGATTAAATCAGGCCAAGGTGCGCCTAGCGGCGTAGATTCTGCCGTGAGCTTGGTTTGAGCGTGCGGGATAAAGTGGCCGGGAAGCCAACGCCAGGGCTTTCGCAAATTGACGAGTTTTAGTTCAAACGGCCAACCAACGTGCTCCGCTAGGCCGATAACTTGGTTGCGCAGCCCAACGGCATCATTGGTGAGCAGCCACACACGCGGTGGCTCAAGCGGATGGCTCATTTAGCCGAAATTGGTGCATCGGGGAAGGCGAGTTCATGGCGATTGCGCCATTCTTGGGTCACATAATTAATAATGAGTGTTCGGCGGATGCCATTAATTTTTCGCGGCTCAAAACCGTGCCAAGTGTTGCTTGATGGCACAAAAATCATCGCCGTATTAAAAGTGGCGGGTACACGCTCTGCGGGGGCGGTTTTATGGGCATAAATATCGGTGCCCCAATCGTCATGACCCGCATCTTCGGCAAGATAGGCCAGCATGGTGAATTTTTTTACGCCTAAGTCGGTGTGGGGCTCCAGCCAAAATCCTTGGGTATCTAGGGCGTATTCAATCCGTAAATTGGTATGGGTTAAATCGACTGCGCAGCGCGCTTGTATCACAGAGATAACTTCATCTGATTGCAGTGCATGGGCAATCGCCGCGCAGGTTGGGAATTGGCTGATGGCGTCTTGATCAAAAAAACGGCGTGTTTCGTTATGGGTTTCGCGCCGCCCGCCGGTGTCATCAATCACGGGTGGGGTAAAGGGTAATTGACCTACGGCTTTAGCTGTTTCGAGGGGAAACAGATTCGACAGGCGCCAATGTCGATACGGCTGCTCGCGTTGTTCCGATTCGTTAAAGGATCGAATTAATTGATGTTGCACGGCAGCGTTGAGAGCAGAGTCAGACATATAATGGCGCCTTGATCGTCGGGAAATTAAGCGGCTGCTATCATAGCGGTTTTTTAGCAGCAGATTAAAGATAAGGTGCGTTGCCAAGGCATGAACGATCAATTAGAAGCACAATCTCGTGCGCGCTGGACGGTAATGCAGTTGTTGCCTGCGCTTGAAAGCGGTGGCGTGGAGCGCGGCACAATTGAAATTGCAGCCGCGCTCATTGCGGCCGGGCATCGGGCAATTGTCGTGTCGGGTGGTGGGCGCATGGTGGCGGAATTGGAGGCTTTGGGCGCGCTGCATATCACGCTGCCCATTGGTAAAAAATCGCTTTCGAGCCTTAAATATATTCCTGTTCTGCGGCAATTAATATTGACGCATCAGGTGGATATTTTGCATTTACGCTCACGCCTGCCCGCGTGGCTGGGTTATTTGGCTTGGAAAACGCTAGAAACCGAGTCGCGGCCACGTTTGGTGACCACGGTGCATGGGCCGTACACGCCGAATTTTTACAGCGCAGTCATGGTGAAGGGCGAGCGCGTGATTGCCGTATCCGACATGATTGTGGCGTATATTCGCGCGCATTATCCTCGCGTCCCAGCGGCGAGAATTACCCGTATCTATCGTGGCGTGGACCCTGTGCTCTATGCGCCCGATTATCAGCCGGATGCACGCTGGCTCGCCGCATGGCAGGCGCAGTTTCCCGAATTGGCGGGCAAATGGGTGATTACCTTACCGGGGCGCATTACGCGCTGGAAAGGCCAGCTGGATTTGCTTACCGTTATGCAGCGTTTGCGCGCGCAAGAGATGCCCGTGCACGCCTTGATTGTCGGCGGCGCGCACCCGCGCAAGCAGCATTTTTTGCAGGAAATCGAGCAAAAAATTCAAGCGATGGGGCTTCAATCGGCGGTGACCTTGACGGGCCAGCGAGGGGATTTGAAAAACATCATGGCGATGAGCGATGTGGTGCTATCGCTTTCAACCGAGGCAGAAGCCTTCGGGCGGGTGAGCTTAGAGGCCTTAAGCCTGGGCAAGCCGGTGCTGGGTTATGCGCATGGCGGCGTGGGTGAGCAATTGGCGGCCATGTATCCGGCGGGTGCCGTTCCCTTGGGTGATGTATCAAAGGTCGTTGAGAAGCTTAACGCGTGGTATCACGAGGGCGCGCCACCCGTGGCGGCTGCTCGTCCCTTTGCTTTGGCCGCCATGCAGGCGCAAACTTTGGCGGTATATGCGCAATTGCTCGCAGCGCCACGATCATCGTGATCGTTTTTTAAGCATCAATGTGGCGGCATAAAAATCGAGTGTTTTTTCTGTCATTCGGGTCAGCGTGAGTTCATGGCGTGCGCGCGCAAAATAAGCGGCATATTCGTTTTTCAGTTGCGCAGGGCTCTTAAGCGCTTGAGCGAGTGCTGTATACAAGGCGTTTGCGTCATCGCACGGCACTACCGATTTGGCCGGTAGGAATTCCCGAGCGCCAGGAATATCCGTGGCTACGATGGGCACGCCGATATGCAGGCCTTCAACGAGCACATATGGAAACCCTTCGCGTCTTGATGACATGACCATTAAATCGGCCGCAGCCATCAGTGCCGGCACATCATCACGAAAGCCCGCAAATACCACGCGTTCATTTAAGCCGAGTTGATTCTGCAAGGCTTTAAGTGCGGCCTTATCGGCACCGGAGCCCGCAATGACCAATTTCCCCGGCAAATCACGCCAGGCTGCGAGTAAAACATCAAAACCTTTTGCCGCGACCAATCTGCCCACCGCAAGGATGAGCGGCTCGCTGGGTGCGCAGAAGGTGGCGCGCAATAATTCGATCGACTCAGGCTTGGCGCTTACGGGTGGTGCGATTCCATTTTCGATAACGCAGGTATTGGGGTGATGAAGCTGCTGTTCAGATGCCTTGGAAACCGCAATCACGCCATCGTAGTATTGAAAAGCTTGCGAATTGCTTTTTAAATTATGAATCGTCGCGATCATTGCGGGTGCCCTAGCGGTACTCAAGCGCACCATAACGGCTGCTTTATTTGCCTGAGCGTGAATCACATCGGGTGCAAAAGCGTTCAGGCGTAATTTAAGTTGCCATAAAGCCCATGGATTAAAGCGCCAAGTTTTGGCTTTGATTGGGAAAAGTTGGATTTTTTGCTGGAGCTTTGAGCGGAAGCTGGGATCGGTAAAAACCGCAATTTCAAGTGATGCGTCTTGCGCCAGCGCATTGGCCAAGTCGATGAGATGGCGCTCAAGCCCACCATATCCTTGGCTAATTAAAACAAATGCAATCCGCATAAAGCCCCGCATTCAATGGATAAATAAGCTTGCATGATACACTTCGCGGATTGATGGTATTAATTTGTGGGGATTGGCGAATGAGCGCTTCGCATTTAGTTGACATGAACGCATTCGATGCCGCGCCCGTTGCGCAAGCTCCGTTCGTGCATTTTGTGGTGAATCATTTTATTCCCGCATCCGCCATGGCCGAGATCAATCGAGATTTTCCGGATGTGCCCAAACGGGGCAGCTTTCCCATGAGCGCGTTAAAAAGTGGCGCCACATTTGCCGCGCTGGTCGCTTACCTAGAAAGCCCCGCCGTGGCGCAAAAATTTTCTGAAAAGCTCGGCATCAATTTAGTCGGCAAACCCACCACCATGACGATTCGCGGGTACAGCGGCGAGCAGGATGGGCGAGTTCATACCGATTCGCGCTCGAAACTGGTGACTGTCCTGTTGTATCTAAACAGTGATTGGAATCCGGCTGATGGCGGCTTGCGCCTGCTCAATTCAGATAATTTGGAAGACAGTTTCGATGAAGTGATTCCGGCGGCAGGCACCCTGCTCGCATTTGTGAACACCGAAAATGCGTGGCACGGCCACAAACCGTTCATTGGCCAGCGCCGCAGCATCCAACTCAATTGGGTGGTTTCGGAGGCCGCCGTGCGGCGCAGCCAATGGCGGCATGCGATTTCAGCCAAAATTAAGCGCTGGTTGGGTGGCGCACCA
>DZCK01000096.1 GCA_022730245.1 Halothiobacillus neapolitanus | reverse complement strand
GAGTTTCCCCTATACACCCTTAGCAGGGGTGCGCCTTCAGCCACTCGGCCATTTCTCCACGGGCGTGCATTCTAGCGGCTTGGAACCTTGGACGCAATGCAATTATGGTGGCAACGGGTTACTGCCGCCTACTGATCGTATTTTGGCGTTGACGATATTCGATGGATGCTGAGATCGGCGCCTTCAAACTCTTGCTCTTCGGTTAGGCGAATGCCGACCAATCGCTTCAGAAGCCCGTAGATAATGCCACCGGCAATCAGCGCGATCACAATGGCGAGCAAGGTACCGATGAGTTGCGCCATAAAGCTGACCCCACCCACGCCACCGAGCGCTTTAAGCCCGAATATGCCTGCAGCGAGCGCGCCCCAGACCCCGCAGACGCCATGGAGCGACCATACCCCAAGCACATCGTCGATTTTAAGGCGGTTTTGCACGAAGGTGAACAGCCACACAAATAGCCCGCCAGCAATTAAACCGGTGGCGAGCGCCCCGATGGGGTGCATCACATCAGAGCCCGCGCACACGGCGACCAATCCCGCCAACGGGCCGTTATGCAAGAAGCCGGGGTCGTTACGACCGACAACGAGGGCAGATAAAATCCCGCCCACCATCGCCATAAGAGAATTAACGGCCACAAGACCCGATATGCCTTGTATATTTTGAGCCGACATGACGTTAAAGCCGAACCAACCCACGGTGAGCACCCATGAGCCGAGCGCTAAAAAGGGAATATTTGAGGGCGGGTGTGCAAATATTTCGCCATTTTTTCCGTACCGGCCATGTCGGGGGCCTAACAGCCAAACAGCGGCGATAGCAATCCAGCCGCCCATGCCATGCACAACCATTGAACCGGCGTAATCGTGAAATTCCGCGCCAAATTGGTGTGTTAGCCAGGCTTGAAAACCAAAGTTATTGTTCCAAATCAAGCCCTCATAAAAAGGATAAACGAGGGAGACAATGATAAATGTGGCAACAAGTTGCGGATAAAATTTGGCGCGTTCAGCAATGCCGCCGGAAATTATTGCGGGAATGGCGGCGGCAAATGTGAGCAGGAAGAAAAATTTAACCAGTTCATGGCCATGATCGACCGTGAGCGCGCTCGCAGATTCCCAAAAACCGATATGGTAGGCCACGTAATACCCAATGAAGAAATAGGCGATGGTGGAGACGGCAAAATCCGCCATAATTTTAACTAAGGCATTAACTTGGTTTTTACGCCGAACGGTGCCTACCTCCAAGAAGGCGAATCCCGCGTGCATTGCCAGCACCATAATGGCGCCTGCCAACACAAATAACACATCGATGGCGCTAATTAACGATTGGGTTTCCATGCTTCCCTCTAAGCTTAATTGACGATACAAAGCAAGAAGCCGACTGATTTGCCGGCTTCGTTTTGGACTATTTTAATTCGGATTACTCAAGTTCAGACGCGGGGTGATCCCCTTCGTGCGCATGCCCTTCATTTTTAATCCGCTGATAGATTTCCTCTCGATGCACAGAGACATCTTTGGGTGCATCTATCCCGATACGAACTTGATTGCCTTTAATCCCTAGCACCGTGATGGATACATCATCACCCACCCGGAGCACTTCACCGATTCGACGCGTTAAAATCAACATAGATCAACACTCCCTATTATTTACTTCTGCCAAGCTGGGCAAAAGTCGTAAAATTAAATTCCAGAAAACATGAGCCTAAATAGAATACTTAGCCTGTAAATACACCGGCTTCTTCAAGATTAAACGCATCGTGTAGTGTTCGCACCGCCAGCTCCAAATATTTATCATCGACCACTACAGAAATTTTAATCTCAGAGGTGGAAATCATCCGGATATTGATTTGCTCATCCGCCAAGACTTTAAACATTTTGGCGGCAATGCCCGCGTGTGAACGCATACCCACGCCGACCAGTGATATTTTGACTATTTTAGGGTTCCCCGATATTTCACGCGCACCCAATTTTTCGGCCTCGGCACGCAAAATATCTAAGGTTTTATCGTAATCCCCGTGCTGCACCGTAAAGGTGAAATCGGTGGTGTTATCGACACCCACATTTTGCAAAATCATATCGACTTCAATATTCGCCGCCGCAACCGGACCCAAGATAGCATAGGCAATGCCCGGGCTATCGGGCACGCCCTTTATGGTGAGTTGCGCTTCATCGCGATTAAAGGCAATCCCTGAGATAACCGCCTGTTCCACAATTTCATCCTCCAACGTAATCAGCGTGCCAGGGCCATCAACAAAGGATGACAAGACGCGCAATGGGACATTATATTTTCCGGCAAATTCCACCGAGCGAATTTGTAATACCTTCGAGCCTAAGCTGGCCATCTCCAACATTTCTTCAAAGGTGATTTTATCGAGGCGGCGTGCCCGAGGCTCCACGCGTGGATCAGTTGTATACACCCCATCCACATCGGTATAAATTTGGCATTCATCGGCTTTCAGTGCCGCAGCCAAGGCGACCGCTGAGGTATCAGACCCGCCACGCCCGAGTGTCGTGATGTCGCCATCGGCATTCACGCCTTGAAAACCTGCGACCACCACCACTCGCCCTGCGGCGAGATCGGCATTAATCGATTCTGTTTCAATCGCCTGAATTCGTGCTTTATTGAAGGCGCTATCGGTCAAAATTTTAACCTGGGCGCCCGTATAAGAGCGCGCGGGCTGCCCGAGCCCTTCCAGCGCCATCGCCAGTAACGCGGTGGTCACTTGCTCGCCGGTGGATACCAAGGCATCTAGTTCTCGCTCGCTGGGGCGCGCTTGCATTTGCTTGGCCAGACCAATCAAGCGGTTGGTTTCACCGCTCATGGCGGAAACCACGACGACGATCGAATCGCCCAACTGCCGCGCGCGGATAACGCGTTCAGCCACTGCCTGAATCCGCTCGACACTGCCGACGGACGTACCACCATACTTTTGGACGATTAAAGCCATGCCTGTTTGAAATCCGGGGGTCTCGGAAGCGGTTTTTCGCTTCGTGAATCGATTAAAAATAGCCGCGCAGTCTACTGAAGTTAACGGCTGGATGCACGCATCAAGTTGTTACACAACGGTCACATTAGCTTAAGTTGAATACAGGTCAAGTTTTATGAAAAAGCGTGAAATAATATTCACGAAATCGCCGCCTGAATCATCATCTGGTGCCATTAAGAATCCGTATTGAGCTGGGTTTGCAGCCAAGTTTTAGCATGGGCTAATGCCTGCGCCAGATGCTCGGGCTGGGTGCCTCCGGCTTGAGCCATATCGGGTCGGCCGCCCCCTTTGCCACCCACGACCAGTGCGGCAACATTAACGAGATCACCGGCTTTGATTTGATGGGTTAAGTCTTTACTCACCCCGGCGATTAAGCGGACTTTACCGTCATCGATACTCGCCAGCAGCACGGCCGAGGTTCCGAGCTTGCTTTTGAACTGATCGACCATGTCGCGCAAGGTGTTGGCATCTGCATTGGGTAACTCTGCCACCAAAAACTTAGCTGTACCCACGGTTATCGCTGCTTGAATTAAATCGCCACTGGCCTGCGCGGCCATGTGCGATTTGAGTTCAGCCAGTTCACGCTCCAGCTCACGATTACGCGCGACCAATTGCCCAACTCGGCTATGGGCATCTTGCACTGAACCGCGCACCAGTTGTGCAATGTCGCCTAAACGGGCTTCGGTTTCTGCCAATAGGGTAAGTGCGGCAGCTCCGGTGACTGCCTCAATGCGACGCACGCCGGAGGCCACGCCGGTTTCGCCCAGAATTTTAATTAAACCCAAATCCCCGCCGCGCCGCGCATGAGTGCCGCCACACAGCTCCATTGAGAATGGCCCCAGGGTAACCACACGCACCACATCGCCATATTTCTCACCAAACAAAGCCATCGCACCCGCTGCGCGCGCTTCATCGATGGGCATTTCTCGGGTTTCTACGGGGTGGTTTTCACGAATTTGTGCGTTAACTATCCGCTCAATGTCATGCAACTGCGCATCGGTGATCGGTTCGGGCTGTGAAAAATCAAACCGTAATGATTCAGCGCTCACGCGTGAGCCTTTTTGGTGGACATGCGCCCCCAGCACTTGCCGAAGTGCGGCATGCAAAAGGTGAGTGGCCGAGTGGTTAAGCCGAATCGCGGCGCGGCGTTCAGTATCAATCCGCGCGTGTGCGGCATCACCTTGGGTGATACGCCCCTCGATGACCTCGCCCAAATGCAGGAAGTTAGCGCCTTGTTTTTGAGTATCGGTCACGACAAAACGCCCCGATGCCGTGGTAATCACCCCCGCATCACCCACCTGACCGCCAGATTCGGCATAAAACGGGGTGTGATCTAAGACCAAAACACCCGCCTGCCCAGCTTCTAACGCGTCAACCGAAGCCCCATCGTGCGCCAGAGCCAAAATTTTACCCGCCGCCTCGTCTTGGGTATAACCGTCAAAACACGTTGATGTGGCGACATCCACCACATGCGTTTGTTGTGAAAATTGGCTGGCTGCACGGGATTGGGCGCGTCGCTCTGCCATCGCGTGCTCAAAACCGGCTTCATCCAAAAGCAAACCACGCTCGCGGGCAATATCGGCGGTTAAATCGAAGGGGAAGCCATGCGTGTCATAGAGCTTGAACACGACGTCTCCGGCTATCGTTGCGCCCGCAGGCAAATCAACCAATTCGGCATCAAGCACTTGCATGCCCGATGCGAGTGTTTGTAAAAAACGTTCTTCTTCGGCGCGCAGCACCCGTTCGACCTCGGCCTGATTTTGAATCAGTTCAGGATAAGCGGCACCCATCACCGAGGCCAAGGGCGCTACCAAGCGATAGAAGAAAGGTTCATCCACGCCTAATTTATGGCCATGCCGTGCGGCGCGCCGAATAATTCGCCGCAGAACATAATCTCGCCCCTCATTACCGGGGCGGATCCCATCAAGAATCAAAAAAGCGCAGGAACGGATGTGATCGGCTAACACTTTTAAAGAATTGGCCGCCCGATCGGGCGCTTGGGTAATGGCTTGTGCGGCATCGATGAGGTGGCGAAAAATATCAATATCGTAATTACTGTGCACGCCCTGCAAGATGGCGGCCAAGCGCTCCATGCCCATGCCGGTATCCACCGATGGCTTAGGTAACGGCGTTAAACGCCCATCTTGCGCGCGATCATATTGCATGAACACGATGTTCCAGATTTCGATAAATCGGTCCCCATCTTCATCGGGCGAGCCCGGTGGACCACCAGGAATATGCGCGCCATGATCGTAGAAAATCTCGGTGCAAGGGCCGCAAGGACCGGTATCGCCCATCTGCCAAAAATTATCGGAGCCACCGGCGGGCTTATCTCCAATGCGGCGCACTTTATCGGCGGGGAGCCCGATGTCATCGCGCCAAATCGCGTACGCTTCGTCATCGGTGTGGTAAACCGTCACTAAAAGCCGCTCTGCCGGCAATTGCAGGGTTTTGGTTAAAAAATCCCAACCGAATCGAATGGCTTCCGATTTGAAGTAATCGCCAAAACTGAAATTACCCAGCATTTCAAAAAACGTGTGGTGCCTTGCGGTGTAACCAACGTTTTCTAAATCGTTATGCTTACCGCCTGCGCGCACGCAGCGCTGGCAAGATACCGCGCGCGGATTGACGCGATGTTCCAACCCTAAAAAAGCATCTTTAAATTGCACCATGCCCGCATTGGTAAACAGCAAGGTGGGGTCATGCGCGGGAATCAAAGACGAGGATGGCACAATCTCGTGCCCCTGGGCATGGAAGAAGTCCAGAAAAGCGGTGCGCAGTTCAGCGGTAGTTTTCATCATGGGGAGAGTTACAAAGTCAAAGGGTTAAGATTCAATGCCTGCGAGTGTACCGGAAAGCGATGACGGTTGAATATCACAATCCGTGCGATAGCGCACCTTGACGCCAGATCGCGCCAACTTAACGGGCTATGGTGGTTCATCGGGCCAAAATGCGCTCGCCACTCGGGCTTGTTCAGGTGAAAAACCGCGATTGAGTAAATGACGATAACGATGCAGCAGTGCCGCACGGTCATTTGCGGGTTGTTGATAATGCCGCGCCACTTGCCTCGTGGCGCAGGCAAGCCAGTCGATTTCGGCCTCGGCGATTACCGTAGCCACACACGCACTCTCCACACCGCGTTGGCGCAATTCGGCTCTAATGGCCATTAAGCCATAGCCGCGCGCTACGCGCATCCGAAGATACGCTCTAGCATAACGAGCATCCGACTGCCACCCTTGTTCAAAAAGCCGATGGATGACGTCATCAATCACATCGGCACTGAATCCCCGAAGTGAGAGCTTTTGCTTGAGCTCAAAAGCGCTGTGTTCTCGTCGCGTTAGCAACCCCAGTGCGATTTTTTCTGCCGCCGCCGGATGATCACTCGGTGCAAGGGATGGACGCATCACACGCTACGGGCAATTACTCATCAATGCCGGGGATTTCTTCATCGTCGACCGGTCGGCTCGCCGCTTTGCTCGAACTGCCACCGGCCAGAATTTGCGCGCGCAACTTGGTTTCAATTTCATCGGCAAGCTCAGGGTGCTCGACAAAATACTGTCGCGCATTGTCTTTACCTTGGCCTAAACGAATATCACCACAAGAATACCAAGCACCGGCTTTTTGAATCAGGCCATGCACCGCAGCCAGATCAATCAGCTCCATCAAGCGCGAAATACCTTCGCCATACAAAATGTCCACATCCACCACTTTGAACGGGGGCGCCATTTTATTTTTAACGACTTTAATTCGGGTTTGATTACCAATAATTTCCTCACCCTTTTTCACCGCACCCACGCGGCGAATATCCAGCCGAACCGACGCATAAAACTTGAGCGCATTGCCGCCGGTGGTGGTTTCCGGGCTGCCATAACTCACACCAATTTTCATGCGGATTTGGTTAATAAAAATCACCATGCAGTTGGTGCGCTTAATATT
>DZCK01000222.1 GCA_022730245.1 Halothiobacillus neapolitanus | reverse complement strand
CCCAGCCACACCGCCAAAACGCCCGCATACATCCCCGCGCAGGCGCGCCGTCTCGACGCGAAATACGTCACATCCACCCGCTCCACCACCCTCCCCGCACAGGCAAAACACCCCAACCCCACCACCACCCAAACAATTGGCACGCCCCGTGCATAATGTATTCACGCTATCCCAGCAACCCTCAACTCAGGAGCATTCTCATGAACATGATGAAAAAAGCACAACAAGGTTTCACCTTGATCGAACTGATGATCGTTGTAGCGATCATCGGTATTTTGGCCGCCATCGCCCTGCCTGCTTACCAAGACTACGTGGTTCGCGGCCAAGCGGCTTCGGCTCTGGCCGAAATCACCCCCGGCAAAGTAGGTTTTGAAGAGGCTGTCAACCGTGGCAATACACCTTCACTTACTGCAGCTGATGCAGGCTATATTGGTATTACTTCGCCATCGTCTTACTGCACAATCACTACATCGTTTACCTCTACCGATGGTACGGGTACCATCCTTTGTACAACCCTCGGGGGCAATGCCAGTAAATTCAATGGAAAAACGATTACTTGGACTCGTGATACCGATGGTCGTTGGGCTTGCACAAGCAACTTGGATGCCAAGTTCAAGCCTGGCAAGTGCACTTAAGTTGGATCAACCTAGGCCAAGCCTAGTAATGTAGATGGGCTTTGCTTGACATATCACCCCGGTTTGTTGCCGGGGTTTTTTATTGCCACCGGATAAGCCCGCGTAGGGCGGGATAGCGTAGCGTATTCCGCCGAATGGGGTGCGAGAGCATATTCCCTTCGGCGCATTACGCTTTGCTAATGCGCCCTACGTTGCTGGCGTAGCTTTCGTAGGGTGGAATAGCACAGCGTATTCCGCCGATTGGGGCGCGAGGGCACATTCTCTTCTGCACATTGCGCGACGCTTCATCCGGGCTACAACCCCGTCATTGTCGCTTGAAGAAACAAGGGTTATTCAAGCCGCCCGCGATTCACCTGGCATCCTTCTTGCGGTAAAACAACGCTATGACTCAACGAGATTTTTATCATGCAAACCACACACGGCTTCACCTTAATTGAATTGTTGATTGTGCTGATGATTATCGGCATCCTGGCTGCCATCGCCTTACCCGCGTACCAAGATTACGCCGGACGCGCCAAGGTTGGCTCGGCACTGGCCGAAATCCGCCCGGGCATCAACACCTACGAGGTATTCGCCAGCGAAGGCCGCCCAAGCGATGCCTATACCGGCTCAAACCTTGGCCTTGCCGCCTCCAGCAGCCATTGCTCGGCCATTTTAGTCTCTCCCATCGGTAATCAAGGTGTCGCGCAACCGGCTATTTCCTGCACGATTCAGGGTAACCCAAAAATCAACGGCAAAATTCTTCGCTATGACCGCGCATCCGATGGCTCATGGACGTGCAGGTCAAATACCACTGCAAACTTTTACTTACCCCACGGTTGTCAAGCGCTTTAATATCGTAATCGTGGTAGCCCGCGTAGGGCGGAATAGCGCAGCGTATTCCGCCGAATG
>DZCK01000095.1 GCA_022730245.1 Halothiobacillus neapolitanus | reverse complement strand
TTGCTTTGATGCCCTGGCAAAGCCTGCCAGCGTAACAACGCCCGCCCAAACCCCAAGCGACGAAGCCACAAAACACCCCCCACTCGATCAACCAAGCACACCGAGCGTTTAAACTGAACGCATTGAAAGCCAAAAAAAGGCCGAAAACAACCCGTTCCTCATCAAAGCCTACAAGCCAAATTACATTTTATTGGGCGCCTACACCCCCAATCGTTTGGCGAGCGATGTGTACGATTTCAAACCCCAAAACACCGAAGCCAAGTTTCAACTGTCGTTTCAATTTAACTGGTGGGATCACCCCTTTGGTAAGAACACCGTGTTTTATTTTGGCTACAGTCAACTTTCTTTTTGGCAAGTCTATAACTCATCAGTTTCAGCCCCCTTTCGGGAAACGAATTATGAGCCGGAAATTGGGCTGGATATCACCACCGATACCCATTTGGCCGGGTTAGATTTTCGTAAAGTTCGGATGAGTTTTATTCATCAATCCAATGGTCAGGGCGGTTTACGCTCACGCAGCTGGAACAGGCTTGCGGTGCAAACAGGGTTTGAGCACGGCAACTTCGCCGGCAGCCTGCGCGGCTGGTATCGCATCCCTGAAAACCGCGCAACCGACGACAACCCTGATATCACCGATTACCTAGGTTATGGCGATTTAACCTTGGGTTATAAATTAGGAACGGGCACCGTATCGGCCACCGTTCGAAACAACCTGAAAAGCCAAAATCGCGGTTCGGTTGAGCTCAATTACAGCTTTCCGTTCAACCAACATGTGCAAGCCTATGTGCAATATTTTAACGGCTATGGCGAAAGCCTGATTGATTACAACCGCTCCATCAATCGCATCGGGATTGGATTTTCACTGAATAATTGGTTTTAAGCCTGCCTGTGTTGTTCGATTGCATCAGTCAATCCGCACGCCCGAGCATAATATGTTAGAAAAAAAACTATTAGCATGCTATCTTTCAAAGCCTCAGTGAATAACTCGGGTTAAGCGGGCGTTGTGGTGTTTCTATCACATTCCCCCTACCCTGAGGCGCGTACAGCCCACTGAAGCGAGTGAAATGTGCTCAAAGCAAAATCCCCCGATTTTGTGTAATTTGCATCACTAGGAGTTGCCCTTGGCCAAGCTTGACCCCAAACCCCTGCGCGAGATGGGTGTTGTTTATCATCGAGCGTTTGTTTATGCGCCGGTTTATGCCGCCTTGCTCGGCCTTGCGGGCTGTGCAGCCGTAGGGCCTAATTTTGAATCGCCCGCCGCGCCCGATACGGCACGATACACAACCCACGCCCTTCCCGCCCAAACGGTCGCTACGGCCAATGTGGCTCAAGGGGGGGCTCAAAAGTTTGTGCAGCAAGCCCAGCCAGATTCCGCTTGGTGGGCGCATTTGGGCTCGGCAGACCTTACCGCGTTAATTGAGCAAGGTTTGGCCGCAAGCCCCACCTTAGCCTCGGCTCAAGCCAAGCTGATTCAAGCTGAAAAAACGTTTGCAGCGCAATCCGGCTCATCACAGTTACCCCAAGTAAACGGTAAACTCGGCGCACAACGTCAGGGCATTAACAGCGCTAATTTTGGTCAATCCGGTGGTGAGAAAAATTTTAATTTATACAACGCCAGCCTAACCGCCAGCTACAACCTTGATTTATTTGGTGAAAACCGCCGAACCCTAGAGGGGCTGGCCGCACAAACCGATTATCAGCACTATCAACTGCAAGCAGCGCGCCTCACTTTAGCCGGTAATATTGCGACGGCGGCCATCACTCAGGCCTTGTTAAATGCGCAAATTAGCGCAACCGAATCCATCATTAAAAATCAGAGCCAACAGATTGATTTAATTAATGCTCGATTAAACTTGGGTGCCGCCACGCGCAGCGATGTTTTAATTTTGCAAAGTCAGCGAGATCAAACCCGTGCAACTTTGCCACCGTTAAAATTAAAACGCGCCCAAACCGATCACCTCATCGCCACCTTAACCGGCCAAATGCCCAGTGCAGCACAAATTCCGACGTTTAATTTAGATGCGCTCACGCTGCCTGCTAAGTTACCCGTCGTGGTGCCTTCTGCTTGGGTTCGTGCCCGCCCGGATATTCAAGCGGCTTCTGCGCTCTTGCATGTGGCCACCGCGCAATATGGGGTTGCTGTCGCCAACCTGTACCCGCAGATTAATTTATCGGCAACCCTCGGCTCTCAAGGTATTACGCCGGCCAGCTTATTTAATGCCAGCTCGTTGATTTGGAGTTTAATTGGTGGGCTAACCCAGCCCATTTTTAATGGGGGTTTAAAAGCCGCCAGCGAGGCGGCCTCGGCGAATGTTTCCGCCTCTGCGGCCAATTACCAGCAAGTCGTGCTCGATGGCTTGCGCAATGTGGCCGATACCCTACAAGCCTGCCAGTTAGATGCCGAGACCTTGGGTGCGCAAGTCGCAGCGGAGCAATCCGCCCAGCAATCGCTCAGTCTCGTTGAGCAACAGCTCAAACTCGGCTCGGCAACGTCTTTGCAACTGCTCACCGCGCAACAACAAGTCACGCAAAGCCGCCTGCTTACCTTGGCGGCACGCGCGCAACGCTTAGCCGATTCTGTGGCGTTTTATCAAGCGATGGGCAGTGAACGTAACGTTTACTCGCCAAAAAATAGCGCGCAAGACTCAATTCAAGCCGCGCCCCAGCCGTCAACCCAATTATCGATTCATTCCCAGCCGGAGAAAAACACAAAATGAAGAAAGGTACCCCCATCCGCATGATGATCATGCTGCTGCTGGTCGCGTTGATCTTCGGCGGCATTTATGGCTTCCAGCAATTTCGCAACCAAATGATTGCAAAGGCGATTCGCGGCGGCGGCATTCCGCCTCAAGCGGTATCCACCATCGTAGTCGAGCCCTCTGTGTGGCAGCCCACCGTTCAAGCCGTGGGTAATTTGCGTGCCGCGCAAGCCACTCAATTATCGACTGAGGTTAGTGGCATTATCGACAAAATCCACTTTAAATCGGGCGATACCGTGAAAGCAGGTGCCGTGCTGCTCGAACTGAATGCCGATCCACTGAAAGCGCAGTTAGGCCAACTCAAAGCCTCGGCGGAACTGGCGCAGCAAAACCTGAATCGTGATCGGGCGCAGCTCAAAATTCAAGCCGTTAGCCAAGCCACCGTCGATGCCGATTTAGCAACCCTAAAAGGCGCCCAAGCGTTGATAAATCAACAAGAAGCGCTCATTGCGCAAAAAACCTTAGTGGCGCCCTTCGCGGGCAAATTGGGGATTCGGCAAGTCGATTTAGGCGAGTTTTTACCCGCAGGAACCCATGTGGTGAGCCTGCAAAAATTAGATCCCATGTATTTGGATTTCACCGTGCCGCAAACTGAATTGGCGCTCATTAAAATGGGCGAATCAGTCACACTCAAAACTGATGCAATTGCAGATAAAACCTTCACCGGCACAGTGCAAGCCATTGAGCCACAAGTCAACACGGCCACCCGCAATATCACGGTTCGGGCCGAGGTGGCCAACCCGAGCGGTGAATTACTGCCCGGTTTATTTGCAACCGTGCAGGTTAACCAAGGCGGCGAGCAGCACTATTTAACGCTACCCGGCACGGCGATTGCCTTCAATCCCTATGGCAGCACCGTGTTTGTGGTGAATGAGGGCGGCAAAGATGAATCAGGCAAGCCCAAGCGCACAGTCGAGCAGCGCGTAGTCACAACCGGTGCCACACGAGGCGATCAAATCGCCGTGCTCTCAGGCATTAAAGCCGGTGAAACCATTGTGACTGCCGGCCAGTTAAAACTGCGCAATGGCTCGCCCGTATTTATTAATAACAGCATCCAGCCGAGCAATAATCCGCACCCCGAGGTTAAAGATCAATGAGTACGGCTTCTTCAAAAACGCGTAAATTTACGGATATTTTCGTATCCAAACCCGTGCTGGCGACCGTCATAAGCTTGGTGCTCTTGGTGTTAGGGATCCGCTCGTTCGGCTTGCTGCCCGTACTGCAATATCCCTTTACGCAGAATGCGGTTGTTACCGTCACCACGGCCTACCCCGGCGCCGATGCTAATTTAGTATCGAGCTTCATCACAACGCCGCTTGAGAATGCGATCGCGCAATCCAATGGCATTGATTACATGACTTCCAGCAGCACGCAAGGCGTGAGTGTCATCACAGTTAACTTAAAGCTTAATTATGAGCCCGATAGCGCCCTGACCGAAATCAACACCAAAGTGAATTCGGTGTTAAATCAATTACCACCGCAGGCGCAAAAACCCACCTTGGCGGTGAGTATTGGCCAAACAATTGATGCGATGTATATCGGTTTTTACAGCGATGTATTGCAACCAAATCAAGTCACCGATTATGTGGTGCGCTCGGTTCAACCGCGCCTGCAAGCCGTTGATGGCGTGCAAACCGCCGAAATTTTGGGTGCCAAAAACTTCGCTTTGCGCGCTTGGCTTAATCCCGAAAAACTCGCGGCAGTGGGGTTAACGGCGGCCGATATTTACACCGCGATGGCGGCCAATAACTTTCTATCATCCAGCGGCCAAACCAAAGGGCAGATGGTGCAAATCAACTTAAATGCATCCACGGCGTTAAAATCGCTCGATTCATTTAAAGATATGATTATTAAGCAAAATAATGGATCAGTGGTGCGCTTAAAAGATGTCGCTAACGTGACGCTCGGTGCAGACGATTACGATTCAAGTGTGTCATTCGATGGCCGAAAATCCGTTTATATCGGCATTCAAGTGGCGCCCGGCGCCAATTTGCTCGATGTGATCAAAAAAGTGCGCGCGCAAATGCCCGGTATTGAAGCGCAGCTGCCCACCGGCTTAAAAGCCAACATCGTGTACGACTCCACCAAGTTTGTGGATTCATCCATCAATGAAGTACTCAAAACGCTACTTGAAGCCGTATTAATTGTGACCTTGGTGGTGTTTGTATTCTTAGGCTCGTTCCGCTCGGTATTGATTCCGGTCATCGCCATTCCCCTCTCGCTTGTGGGCACCTTTGGCGTCATGCTCATGCTGGGCTATTCCATCAACCTGCTCACCCTGCTCGCGTTCGTGCTGGCGATTGGTCTGGTGGTCGATGATGCGATTATTGTGGTGGAAAACATCAGCCGCCATTTAGAAGAGGGGCAAACGCCATTCGATGCCGCCATTATGGCCGCGCGTGAACTGGCCTCGCCCATTATCTCGATGACGATCGTGCTGATCGCTGTGTATGTGCCCATAGGTTTTATGCAGGGTTTAACGGGCGCGCTCTTTACCGAATTTGCCTTTACCCTCGTGGGGGCCGTCACCATGTCGGCCATTATTGCGCTCACCCTATCGCCCATGCTGGGCTCCAAACTACTGCGGGCACCGAAAAAAGAAGGTGGCGGCTGGCAAGATCACCTCGTTTTATGGTTGGATCGACAGTTCACGCGCCTGCACATGGCCTATCAGCGCAAATTAGATGGGGTGTTAAATTACCTGCCGGTCGCGGGGGTGTTTATCGTCTTTATGTTGGGCGGGATTTACTTTTTGTATTCCACGTCGATGACCGAGCTCGCCCCGCAAGAAGACCAGGGCGTATTAATTTCAATCGCCTTTAATTCCCCTACCGCTACGCTCGATCAGCGCCAGCTCTACGGCAATCAAGTGGTTAAAGATTTCCAAGGCTTTAAAGAAACCAACCACGTGTTTCAGCTCAACACCCCAACCCAGGTCATTAGCGGCATGGTATTAAAGCCCTGGGATGAACGCACCCAGACCGCCACCCAATTGCAACCGCAAGTGCAAAAAGAGCTAGGGCAAATTGCCGGCACACAAAACGCAGTATTCCAACCGCCCTCGTTACCGGGGTCTCGCGGCTTACCCATTCAATTTGTTATCACAACGACCGAGCCGTTTGAACAGCTCTTCACCGTGGCTAATAATTTCTTGCAAGAAGCGTTAAAAACCGGTGATTTCATCTTTTTACAATCGGATTTGCGCATCGATTTACCCCAAGCCACCATTCAAATTGATCGCAATATGGCCGCCCAACTCGGCATCACAATGCAAGATATTGGCTCGGCACTCTCGGCGATGCTGGGTGGCGGTTATGTGAATTATTTTGAGCTCGATAGCCGCGCGTACAAGGTTATCCCACAAGTGCAACAAGCCTACCGATTGAACCCCGATCAGCTCAAATCGTATTACTTGCGCACATCCACGGGGGCCATGGTGCCGCTTTCTACCGTTGCCCAGATCAAAATGCATGTGCTGCCCGAAGCAATCAACCACTTTCAGCAGCTCAATGCCGCAACCATTCAAGGGGTGAACTTCCCCACTATTCCGCAAGGCTTGGCTTTGGAAAAGCTCACCGAGTTGGCGAAAACCACCTTGCCTGTGGGTTATAACTACGATTACTCCGGCCCATCACGCCAGTTCGTGCAAGAATCCGGCGGCCTAGTGCTCACCTTCTTCTTTGCCATTTTGATTATTTATCTCGTGCTCGCGGCTCAGTTCGAAAGTTTCCGTGACCCGATTATCATCTTGGTTTCAGTCCCTATGTCGATTGCGGGCGCACTGATCTTCATTAACTTAGGTATTGGCCACGCCACACTCAACATTTACACCGAAGTGGGCTTAGTCACCTTAATTGGCTTAATCTCCAAACACGGTATTTTGATTGTAGAATTTGCCAATAACTTGCAAAAAGAAGGCATGAGCAAACGTACCGCCATCATCGAAGCTGCAGGCTTGCGGCTAAGGCCTATTCTGATGACCACCTTCGCGATGGTAATTGGAGTATTCCCGCTCCTCACCGCAGTGGGTGCGGGCGCGGTAAGCCGTTTTGATTTGGGGTTAGTGATTGCCACCGGATTAGGCATCGGCACTATTTTCACCCTTTTTGTGGTGCCCAGTGTCTACATGATGCTGGGGCATGATTTACATCAAACGCCACCGCATCAGAATAAAACCGCCGACGTTTTATAAATAGTCGATATTGAATAATTCCAATTTGGCGTCGTTTTAGTGTGTGATCAGTGGC
>DZCK01000221.1 GCA_022730245.1 Halothiobacillus neapolitanus | reverse complement strand
GCAGAACGTGCGGGGCAAATACGCATGTTCGACTACCTGTTGCATGAAGTGGCACCAAAGAGCCTGTTAGGCCATGTATACGTACTGAATGTCCGTGCGGGTGTTTTAGTGCTTGCTGTGCACCATGCGGCTATTGCGACCCAAATTCGTTTTCAGTCGCCGAAGTGGTTAGCTCAACTCAACGCGCAAGCCCAGCAAGCACCCGGGCTCCCCTTAATCCAATCGATTGAAACGCGGATTGTGACCGAACCCATTAAAACCCCTGCACCAAAAATTCATCGGGTGCTGGGCGTCGGCACACGGGCATTGCTTAGGGAGATGGCCGCGCATGAAGAAAACGAGCCGCTGGCACGCACCCTGCGTAAATTGGCTCAGCTGGGAGAACAGCCTTTTGATGAATCGCTAGGCCAATAAAAAACCGCGTAATAATCACGCGGTTAACAAGATGGCCACGGCCATCAAACATAAAAATCGAATTTAATCCGCCGCGTGTGCAACCGGTCGCGCAAACGTTACCGGGGGCAATTCTTCTCGCTCGAACGTAATGCGTTCAAATGCATCCGGCTGGGCAAGCAGCGCTCTTAGCAACTGGTTATTGAGATAGTGGCCCGATTTGTGCCCCGTAAAAGCGCCAATCACGCTGCACCCGAGCAAATACAGGTCACCAATGGCATCAAGGATTTTGTGTTTTACAAATTCATCGCCATAGCGCAACCCATCTTCATTCAAAATATGCGAATCGCCGACAACGATCGCGTTATCGACGCTGCCCCCAAGGGCTAAATTGCGTTTTCGCATCATTTCTAAATCACGCATAAAACCAAAGGTACGCGCCCGCGCCACTTCTTTAACAAAGGTGGTTGAGGAGAAATCAATTTCCGCCAAGCGTGCGGAGTCTTCCAATGCCGGATGATTAAAATCAATCGACATCGCCACCCGAAACCCATCATGCGGATCAAAGCGCACCCAGCGATCGCCATCAATCACTTCAACCGATTTTAATATCCGAATAAATTGCTTGGGCGAGTCTTGCTCTTCGATGCCGGCAGACTGAATCAAAAAAACAAATGGGCTGGCGCTCCCGTCCATAATGGGCATTTCAGGCCCATCAATTTCCACATGGCAGTTGTCGATTCCGAGCCCTGCAAGCGCAGACATCAAATGCTCAACCGTAGAGATTTTAACGCCGTCTTTAATTAACGTGGTTGAAAGCTGGGTTTCACCCACATTAAAGGCATGCCCAACAATATTCAGCGGTTCGGCTAAATCGACTCGATGAAATTTAATGCCCGTATCGGGCGCGGCAGGGCGCAGCGTGAGCCGAACCTGTTCGCCTGTATGCAAGCCGATGCCTGTGGCTCTGATGCTATTTCTTAATGTGCGCTGATGGATCAAGGTGATGCCCCATGACAAAATTATGTCGGGATTATCGCACGGACAAGCTCGGACATGAATGCTTGAATTTATTAATGCCTTAAAAATAAGGTTAATGAATAAAAACAGGGTGTGACAAAGTGCGCTCAACTCAACTTTTAGGCCAAAAAAA
>DZCK01000220.1 GCA_022730245.1 Halothiobacillus neapolitanus | reverse complement strand
CCCAAAACCAATGCTGTGCGCGGCGTTCATCAGCAACGAGTTTTTTCAGCCCCTTAATCTCATCTAACGGCCTGCACTCTGGTGACTGCGCCAGTTGCGCGATGACGGCGGCCTTGCCATACCCCTGCGCAAGTCGGCCAAGGTAGTAGGCCATGCCGTGTTTATCGGGTTCTCGCTTAAGCAGGTTGCGATACGCTTCTGTAATGTATGTGCGCTCGTCAAGCGCAAAGAGTTCGGTGATGTGCTGTATGTGCATGAGCGAGGCTGTCTTATTGATTACAAAACCAAGTTATTCGTCGGAAAGGGGTGTCGATGGCGCTGTGGCGGCCTGGAGAGCTTGGCGCTGCTGCTCAATTTGTTGCTTAAGTTGATCCTCACGCGTTTGTGCTTGTTCGCGTTGGTTTTCGAGTCGCTGCTGCAGTTTTGTTAGGGCGGCATGCTGCTGCGCCTCGCGCGTTTCGCATGCTCGCCGCGCTTCAGCGCGTTGTGTTTGCTCTTCTTTGAGTAATGCGATGAGTTGTTTGGATTGCGCACGCTCTTGCCGTAGCTGTGTCGCAGTTTCAGCTACACGCGCGCCCCGCTCTGCTTTGAGTTGCACCAGCGCTTGGCTGGCTTCGGCTTGTGCTGCTGCGCATTGCTGTTGGGCTGCCTCAGCATACCGTTCGGCCAGTTGCCACAGCGTGAGACCAAACGGGGTTTGAAATGCCGGGTTGAATAATTCCAACACATCGTCATCGGCGAGTTTTTGCGCAATGACGGCGTAATCTGGGCTAACGCCAGCAAGCACATCAATCAATCGAATGGCGCTTGCGGTGTGAAGATGCGGATTTTCTTGTAGCTGCAGTGTTTTAATCCGCGCAAAACCGGCGAACTCAGCGCAGAACTCCAGCAACAGTGACGGGACGGGGCGAATATGGGTGGGGTCTAGGTAGAAATTATTGGTTCCGACCACCAGGTTTTCGGGGTTGGGTGTTTCAAGAATCAGTAAGCCACCAGGCACCAAAATGCGCATCGCCTCGCGCACCACCATCTGCAAAATTTCAAAAGGTATGTGTTCCACAACATGAAATGCGGAAACCACGCACAGGCTTTCATCGGCACAGGCTTGCAGTGCTTCAATCAAATCTTGCTGGATGACTGCAAGCCCGATCTCGGTACACGCCGCGAGCATCCCCGCATCTTGATCGACCCCGCGCGCAGCAAACCCAAGTTCAGCCGCTACTTCAAGCCATTCGCCACGCCCGCACCCCAGGTCGAGCACATCGCCTTGTGGATATAGGGACAGCAACGGGGTGAGAAACGAGGTGTACTGGCGCAAGCGCTGTTTGATCAAATCGCGCGATCCGCGATCGCGATCTTCAAACGCACGATAAAACGACAGCGCGTCAGCCTTCTCTGTGGGCGGGGAGTGCATGGTGTGCCAATCAGTGAAATTTTTCCAGATAAAGATTATTTGAGTTTTTCATAGGATTATTTATTGCGTTTGAACACGGCGGATAGCGATATTGGTGAGGCCAAACCCAAACAGGGTCATAGCAAGAATGACAAATATG
>DZCK01000219.1 GCA_022730245.1 Halothiobacillus neapolitanus | reverse complement strand
AAGTGAATATGGCAAAGATGCGGCTTGGGCTGCGTTTGTTGACCATGATTCCAGCCGTCATCGCCATCCTACTGGCCGCCAAACCCCTAAGCCTGCTGGTGCTTTCGCAGGTCATCCTATCGATGCAGCTTCCCTTTACGCTGATTCCACTGATTTTGCTGGTCTCTAACCGCAACTTAATGGGTGATTTGGTTGCGCCGCGCTGGATGCTTGCCTTGGCTTGGGCGTGTGCCTTGCTTATTATCGCGCTCAATCTATGGTTCCTTTTGAGCGATTTTATTGCATGACTTTCATACGCTGGCATGCATTACTCATTCCTGCTCTGCTTTGCCTGCACACACCAGGCGCGTTAGCACTTGACGAGGACAATGCACCCACGGCGGCCAGCCGACCGCCGCCCTTAGACGACACACAAGCCTTCAACCTTTACGGACATATCGACAGCGATTTTGTCAGTAATCTCAAAGGTGGTATCAAAACAGGCAGCGGCCTGGATAGCGTCGCCGTGGGCGGCGTGACCGTCAACGGCGAAAGCTTCGGACTCAATGGTGCCAGCTTTAATTTCTCCGCCATGGCACTGTACGCCGCTGATGTGAATGAAAAATACGTGGGCGCCATCACCAACCCGAGCAATATCGAGGGCAATGTCAGCCGCATCGTTCTCGATAGCGCCTTTTGGCAGCAAGGCTGGCTGACACAACAGGATTTGGGTTTTACGACCCGCCTCGGCATGTTTGACCTTAATTCCGAATTCAATGCAACCGCCAGCGCAGCGCAGCTTCTCAATAGCTCATTTGGTATGGATCCGACCCTCACCGAGAACTTTGCTGTATCCACCTTCCCACTCAATGGCAGTGGTGTGGTGGCTACGCTCGCCAATGCCGCCGCAACCGACGAAGCACCCTTGGCACTGAAAGTCGCCTTATTTCAAGGCGATGTAGACAGCCAGACCCAAGCGTTCTCGCAAGGTTTGCTCAGTATGGCCGAAGCACAATGGCGACCAATGGAACGCAGCGCATTCAAGCTTGGTGTGTGGGAAAAGCACGGCAATGACCAACCCAACGTGCATGGAGCCTACCTCAGCTTCGAGGGTCGCGCCTGGCAGCAAGACACGAGCGCAATCGATGTTTTTACGCGTGCCGGCTACGCAGACAACAACGCGCCCACGGAGGGCGAGCCCCGTCCAAACAGTTATTGGGGTGCGGGTTTAAGCGTGGATGCCCCCTTTGCCAGCCGCCCGAAGGACATTTTTACCCTAGGATTTGGCGGTATGCAGCTTGAAGGTGGTGACGAGAGCAACAGCGGGCATGAACGCTTTTTTGAAATCAGCTACATCGCTCAAATCAGCGAACATATTTATATCCAGCCCGACCTGCAATACATCCAAAGCCCAAGCGGCGAATATTCCAATGCCTGGGTTGGGATTGTGCGGTTGCATATTGAGTGAGTAAGACTTTGATCACAAAAATCCGCGCAAGAAAACCTAATATTTTCAAGGTCAGCCAAGAATTTTTAATGCCTTCCTGAGTAATAGACTAGGTTAAACTCCAGTCACT
>DZCK01000218.1 GCA_022730245.1 Halothiobacillus neapolitanus | reverse complement strand
AGAAATTATTGATGCCGTGCGCCAGATGCAGGTAGGCGATAAAGGCGCCCATCAATCGCGTTTTGCCCACGCCGGTCGCCAACGCGAAACACAGCGAGGGGAATTCGCGCTCGAAATCCTCAAGTGTTGGAAACTCTGCTTTGAGCGTGTCTAAAATCGCCGCCACATTCTGATCTTTTCGCAACAACTCGGGCGCCGCCTCAAGCGCTTGCAGCAGTTTTTCCAACGATTCGGCTTGCGGCGGGCGTAGCGACAACCGACCACTAACATGATGCAACACCCGATTACTCATGCAGCGCTTCCTTTTTTATCTCTACCGCAGAAAGCCGCACCAATTGCGCATTTTGCACAATGACAATACTGGTATTGGTTTGCACCGCGACCGCCCGTGCCGCTAAAGCGGCTCTTTGAATGGCTTGCAATGAAGCCCGCAAATCGGGGTCTTTAGCCTTGGTAATATCCACTTGGTTCATTGTTTTTCTCCCCATGCCAGCAAAACAGGAGCCATGCCCGCATTGTCATACAACGCCCATGCGTCTACGGCCTGCTGATATTTTGCTTCAAAATTAGCACGCCCTGCCGCAAAGCGACGGCGAACCACCTCGGGCGGAATGTTATGCCCGCCTTGCTTCACCCGCTCGGCCACGCGCGCCAACGCCAAATCAACCGAAGGCAAAGCCAAAAAAAACAAACTCACATGGTAGCCCTGTGCCTGCCAGGCGCGGATATGCCGCAGATACGACAACCCCGAAAGCGTGGTTTCCAGCGCAAAACTTTCACCCTGCGCCACGCTCAAGCCGATTTCCTCCAGCATCAAGCGCCCAGCCCGCACCGCTGCTGCTTCGGGGGCAAAGGGCGACAAACCCGCCGCGATTAAATCGGCATTGATAAAACGCGGGCATTGTGCCTCGGCAGGTAAAAAAGACCGCGCAAACGTGGTTTTGCCCGCCCCATTGGGGCCGGCGATCATCACCACTTTCTTGTTCATGCGTCATCCCCGAACAAGTCACCCAAAGCAGATGCGTTGCTTTTAGCCGCTCGTTTGCTGCCCGCAGCGGTTGGCAATTCAGGCGGTTCTTTTTCCGCCATCGGCAGATTCGCCACATTCAGGCTGTAGTCGTCGTGCCCCCATTCGCAGCGCGCCAGCACCATCTTCGGAATCTTCTTCAGCGTCAGGTTCGGCCAGCGCTCCGCCGCCCTGGCTGCCGTCACGCCGTGAAATGCCGCGCAGCACACCAGCAGGCTCTGCTCGCCGCCGACTTCATCGGACAGCGCCTGCAAAGTTTCGGCGGACAGATTCTGTGTGGTGACGTAGATGAAATCGCGCTCGCTGGAATGGCCGTGCTGCCACCACTGCACCTCGGAAGGCGCGTAGCTGAAGCCTTCCAACTTGGCCAGTGCCTCGGCCAGTTGTGCCGGGTTGTATTCCGGGTTAATGACCGGATTACCCCAGCGGTCGTTGACGATCAAGCTGGGCGCGAGGCTGTAATAGCGGAAGCCACCGCCGCCCTGCCAGTTCACGCTTGCCGTAATGCCACCCTTGTCCTCGCCGTCGATGAC
>DZCK01000094.1 GCA_022730245.1 Halothiobacillus neapolitanus | reverse complement strand
AAAAAATGTGTGTGCATAGTACCGATTGCCCCCTAGGAATGACAAGCAGGTTGAATCGTTGGTCGTTATTAAATAACGCGCCCATTTCTTATTCACCGCGAGCGGCTTTATCGGCACCACTGAGCCGAGTTTGGACTAAAGCATAAGCTTCGTTTCGTTTGAGCGGTGTTAGCTGGGTAAGCACCCGTGCGATCAGGCGGGCGGGCGCTTGCTCTGCAATCAGCGCGTCCATTAATCGCGCCACCGCAATACCCTCATCGGCTGCTGGAGCGTCGGGCTCCCTGCCGGCAATCATCACCACAAATTCGCCCCGCTCGGGGAGCGAGTTATCGTCTAAGGCCGCGCAGACTTGGGTCAGCGTGCCCCGAACGAACGACTCAAACCGCTTGGTAATTTCTCGCCCCACCACCGCCTGCCGCTCACCGCCGAGCTCGGCGCACACCGCATGCAACATGGCGCGAATGCGATGCGGTGCTTCATAAAAAATTAAGGTGGCCGGGAGATCAGCCAACAGATGAAGGCGCGCTTCTCGCCCCTGCGCCTTGGCGGGCAAAAAGCCCTCAAACCAAAAATGCGTGCTGTCTAAGCCCGAAGCGGATAGTGCGGCAATCGCGGCGCAGGCGCCAGGAATCGGGCTCACGGTGTGGCCGAGCTCGGCCAATCGGCGCACCAGCAAGCTGCCGGGGTCGCTAATCGCCGGGGTGCCCGCATCACTAATGAGCGCGACCGCTTGGCCTTCAGATAACCAAGTCGCAATTTGCGTTGCCCGGCCCGCTTCATTGTGCTCATGCAAAGCAACCACGCGATTGCGTATCGCACAATGATCCAGCAGTTTGCGCGCATGACGGGTATCCTCGCAGGCGATCACATCCACCCCCTGCAATACGGCGATCGCCCGCGCCGACATATCCGCTAAATTGCCCATCGGGGTTGCCACGATATACAACACACCCGGCACAACCCAGCGGGTCGCGCGCGGAGGATCAAGCGTTAAATCCTCGGTTAAAGCATCGCATGGTGTCTGCGTGCCGTCTCGGCTGGATTCACCTAGGGTATGCTCAGTGATCATTTCTTGCGCCTCGAAAAAATTTTTATCATGATACCTACCTATTCTCCCAACGCGCTTTTCTCTTGAGATCCCTCTTTTATGGCTGCATTTAAGCTGAATTCATTTTTGTCCAGTACACGCATGCCAACGGGGCAAAAAGTGCTCAATCGCCCATCCACCCACACCCGGCTTGCTGCCTTCGTTGTGGTGAGCCTGCTGGCCGGTTGTGCGCAAAACCCATATTCTACCAGCAGCGTCCAAGCGCGGCCCTCGTCGGCGCAATTAGCGCTAAACCAAGCATTATCGAGCCAAGACCCCAAGAAAATTGCCACCGCGCAAATGAATTTAGCCGCCCAAGCGCAGGGGCAAACCCGGGCAGATCTGCAAATGCAGGCAATCGAAACCGCGATTGATGCTGAAGACTTCAACCTAGCCAATACGCTACTCGCCCAAGCAAATACGCAAAATATCTGGCCAACCCTTAGCCCGAGGCGCACGCAATTATTGCAAGGCTTTAGCCTATGGCAACAAGGCCAAAGCCAAAATGCACTGAACCAAGTGAACAATTTACCCCTTCCGCTCACGCCCGCAGAAGGCCAGCGTCGATTGGTGTTATTAGCCGCCATCCATGAGGCGCTCGGGCAATTCCTTGATGCCGCCCGCCAGCGCTCGGCCTTAAATGCGGTGCTTAGTGGCGCGCCAGCAGATGCCAATCGCGCCAAGCTCTGGAATGATTTAACCACCGCCAGCCCCCATCAATTAAGCGAGGCCGCCAAGCAAGCCAGCGATCAAACCTATGCCGGCTGGCTCGGGCTTGCCTTGTTGTACCGCACCCGCCCCAGTGAGCTTGACACTTGGGTCAAAAATCACCCCGAGCACCCTGCGGTCACATCGGGATTTACCACGGTGCTCATGGGCAAAGCCGATACGGCGGCGCATATTCCCGCCGCCACGGGCAATGGCCCTATCATCGTATTGCTGCCTTTAACGGGCGAATACCAGCCCATTGCCAAAGCCATCAGTGATGGCATTAATTTCGCCCATGATCGCTTGGGGGCGGCCAGTGATCGAGCGGTGCAAATTCAAGATAGTGGCAGCACCCTACAAAGTTTCTCGCAAGCGCTCAGCAGCGCGTTGGCGGCCAATCCTTCGCTGATTATTGGCCCCTTGCTCAAAGAACAAATTGCCGCCTTAAACAATATGCCCGGCAACGCACCCCCGGTGATTGCGTTGAATACGCCACCCGATGGTGCCGCGCTCCCTGCCGGCGTGATTAGTTACTCACTATCGCCAGATGCCGATGCCCGCGCCACCGCCGATCAAATGATTCGCGACCAAAAAATGACGGCACTCACGCTTTGTGCAGACAACGGCGCAGGCCATCGAATTTGCGATGCGTTTAGTCGGGAATATCAGTTACTGGGGGGCACCGTTGTCGATGCGGCAACTTTTGATCCCAATGCCACCGATTTCAGCACCGTGTTACGCCGTTTATTACAGGTCCGATCATCAAGCGACGGGTCATTTCAACCCAAAATTCGTGATGATGTACAGGGCATTTTTGTCGGTGCTACCAGCCAACAAGCCCGCATGATCGTGCCACAACTCGATTATTTTGGTGCCGATCAACTCCCGCGTTACAGCATTGGCATGGTGTATAGCGGCACGCCCAACACCTTGGCCGATCAAGATAAAAGCGGGTTAGTCATTCCCGTCGAGCCCGTATTGCTGGCCGCTAATGATGGGCCAAACGACCCGATGCTTGCCAATTATGAGCGCGCCAGTCTCTCGCAACTGCCAAGGCTTTTTGCCTTTGGTGCCGATGCCTTAAGCATCGCAGCGAACCTAAATGAGTTGCTCGCCCATCAAACCTTAAAGGGCCTAACCGGGCAATTAAGCCTTTCGCTTACCGGCGAGATTGAACGAAAACCAGCTTGGGCGCAGTTCCGCCAAGGGTTATTGCAACCCATGAGTGGCACCGATACGGGCTTTTTGCCGAGCACCGTGCTCGATACAGCACCTGCATCCGCACCGGCGCCATCACCGACGCCTCAAGACGCTGCGGGCATGAGCTCGCCCGGCAATTTCACAGGCAGCACCCAAACAGATAACACCCAGCCCCCCGCGTCCATCACGCCAAATACGCCGCCCACATTCACTGATGGCGGCGGCTTGGCGCCCACGCCCACCGCGCAATAAATGGAGCGGGTTAAGCAATTCCTACTCAGCAAACTTGCATTAATGCCCGGCAAAAATTCCGTTGCGGCGCCAAAGCGATTGCATGAGCGCAGCTTAACCTGCACCGTGGCACGGGGGTATCAGGCAGAAACCGTCGCCGCCGATTATCTTCTAAGCCAAGGCTTGCAGCTCATTGATCGCAATGTGCGCGCTGGCAAAGGCGAAATTGATCTCATCATGCAACAAGGCAACACCTTAGTGTTTGTTGAAGTGCGCGCCCGTAAAGCGCAGGCCACGGTTTCGGCGCTGGAAAGCATTTCTCGCAGCAAACGGCTAAAAGTCATCGAAACGGCCGAGCGCCTCCTCATCACACACCCCGCTTGGCAGACGCGCCCCTGCCGATTCGATGTGGTCGGCATTGTGATGATGCAAGGCGATCAACCCGCCCAACTTGAATGGATTGTGGATGCATTTCAAGCAGAGTAACCAACAAGAGCGAGCGAGGCTGTTAAACTCCCTTTCCCTCTTAAATTAAGTCACCATTTTATGCTCATGCTGGTTCAAAATCGCTTGCAACAAACCCTAAACCAACTCGAAACCGTGCTCACCCCCCAAGCTGAACCCTTGCTGCAAGCGGCAGGGGCGCTGCTTCATGCGGTGCTGAATGGTCAGAAAATTTTAGTCTGTGGCGCGCGTGAACGCTCCCAGCTTGCGGCACATTTTGCGCGTTTAATGGTGGGGCAATTTGAGCATGACAGGCCAGGCCTGCCGGTGATTGCCCTGCAAGATTTCCCCGGTGGGCGCGAGCCCTATGCCAAAGCGATTCGCGCGCTGGGCACGCACAACGATATTTTATTTGCCATCGCAAGGCGGGATACCGATGGTCTTGAGCCTGCGCTGAATGCCGCGCGTGAACGGGGCATGGCCATCGTGCTTTTAACCAGCGGTTCAAATGAGCTTTTAATGGCGAATATCCAAACTCAAGATTGTCTTATTTGCCTCGATTCAAATGTTGAGCGAACGGTGCATGAAGCGCAGCTCATTATCATGCATACCCTCTGCGATTTAATTGATCGCCAATTGCTCGGGATTGCTTAAATGCGGCTCATCGCCCCAGATATTCAAGCCATCGCACAAGAGCTCGGCACCTTGTTACCCGCCCATCGCTTCAGCATTGAACCTTCGACCTGCTGGGCCTATGGCATGGATAACAGTCGGCTGCATCATCCGGCGCACATTGTGGCGTTTCCCGAACATCACGAAGAAGTGCGCACGTTAGTGCAATTGGCACGCCGCTACCGCCTACCCATTACGCCGCGCGGTCGGGGCACCGGCACTGCGGGCGGTAGCGTGCCTTTGCAAGGCGGCATGGTGGTGGTGTTAGATCGCATGAATCAAGTGCTGGAGTTTCGCCCTGAAGATCGCTTAATTCGCGTCCAATCGGGCCTAATTAACCGTGAACTCCAGCAGGTGGTTAACGCCGCCGGTTTTTTTTGGCCACCCGATCCCACAAGCCAAGCGCTGTGCACAATTGGCGGTAATTTAGGCTGCAATGCCGCAGGCCCCCACGCCGTAAAATATGGCACCACCCGCGATAACGTGCTGGGTTTAGTGGCTGTCGCCGGCACAGGAGAAACCCTCATTGCCGGCACCCAAACCACCAAAGGCGTGGTGGGCTACGATCTGACTCGGCTCATGATTGGCAGCGAAGGTACGCTCGGCATCATCACCGAGATGACCCTCAAACTCACCCCCCTGCCCGACGCGGTTCGGCTCATGCGGATTTTTTACCGTGATATGCATGCCGCATCGCTCGCTGTATCTCGCTTAATGAATCAACCGGCCACCCCATCGGCCATTGAGTTCATTGATGGTAACGCCTTAAATTTAATGCGCCAATACAGCAAAAACCCCGAAACCCTGGCTATTCCAGCGCAGGCAGGCGCCTTGCTCCTGATTGAAATTGATGGCTTGGCCGAATCACTTTCGGGGCAAATCGAAAAGATACGCGCCGCCGCCACCGGCCACGCCGCAAGCGATACTGCGCCCTTAGCGTTAAGCATTGCCCAATCGGCAAGCGAGATAGCGGCGCTCTGGGCGGCGCGTAAGGCACTTTCACCTACGTTGCGGCACATAGCACCTAAGAAAATTAATGAAGATGTCGTGGTTCCGGTATCGCGCATTCCCGCATTAATTGCCGCTATTGATGCCAGCGCAGCCAAACATGCCATAAAAATTGTCAATTTTGGCCATGCGGGCAACGGCAACATTCATGTTAATTTGCTCATTGATCCGCAAGACCCCAGCCAACTGGCCGCCGGAGACGCGGCATTGGCCGAAATTTTTACCACAGTGCTGGCATTAAACGGCACCTTATCGGGCGAACATGGCGTTGGCGCGGTTAAGCGGGAATATATTCGCGCAGAAATTGATCCGGTCAGCTTGGCGCTCATGCGGGGCATTAAAGCGGTATTCGATCCCGATGGCATCATGAATCCACAAAAAAAACTGCCCGATGACACACAATAGACACGTTAACTTATAGCCAAAATAGCGTATTCTGAACTCAATTTAATTCAAATTACTTTCATAAAAACATGACTTTCATCGCGCTCATCACCATCCTCTTCTACCTTGCGTCAACGCTCCTGTTGTACTTTAGTATTCAGCGAGCAGATGCCCCATTGCAAGCGCGCCTGCCCGCCCTCGGCATCGCGTCTCTCGCCATGCTGGGCAACGCCGTGCTGATCTACCAAAACGCATACCTTGAACACATCATGAGCTTAAACATGAGTGTTTTCAATGCGTTATCGGCCATATTCTGGCTTTCATCACTCATTACCATTATCACCAGCCTGCGCAGCCCGGTTGAAAATATTTTGCTGGTTTTATTGCCCTTTACGGCCATTTCGGTTTTTTTAGCGCAGTTCCTCCCCGATCACAGCATCGTCATGCACACGCGTAATCCGGCGCTGGATGTGCATATTTTTATCTCCCTAGTGGCTTATGCGCTGATTACTCTCGGGGCGTTGCAAGCGTTGATGCTCGCTTGGCAACATCGCGCCTTGCATAATCGCCAACCCTCGGGGCTGGTGCAGCGGTTGCCGCCGATGGAATCGGTCGAGCAGCTGATGTTTCGATTTATTAGCGTGGGGTTTTTTCTGCTGACGCTGGCGCTCGCCACCGGATTTTTATTTCTGGACAATATTTTTGCCCAACATTTGGTGCATAAAACGTTGTTATCGGTGATTGGCTGGTTTATTTTTGCCGGGCTGCTGCTCGGCCGGCACGTGGCAGGATGGAGAGGCAAAACGGCGGTGTACTGGACGCTCACCGGGTACGCCACGTTAGTGCTGGCCTATTTTGGCAGCAAAATCGCCCTTGAATGGGTGTTTCACTTAAAATAAACCGCGCGCACGAGCCGTTATTTGAGCGGTATTCAAGCCCCGCGCAGCTGCGCTAACAACTCAAATCCATCAATTTTAAAGGCGCGGCCAAAGCCATTAACCAATCGCCCTGCGCCAGGCGCAATTCGGTGCAGGTGAAAATCAGGCAACTGCACCAAAACATCCAAAATTTTGCCATGCCGCGCGCGCAGCGCATCAAAGAGCTCATGAGCCCGATGATCGTTGCGCTCAATTCGCGCCACATCGGCACGCCAAGTCACCCGCGCTCGGTTATAAATATTGGATGTTTGCCCCTCATCTTCCAGCAACATAAGCTCAACGGTAGGGTTTTGCTTAACTTGGCGGGTGTGCGGCGCCAAATCGCTCATTAATACCCAAAAAGCGTCCTCTCGCCATACAAAGGGCAAGGTGCTTAAGTTAGGAAAACCATCTTCATCAATTGTTGCCAAAATTAAGGCGCGCAAATTATGGCGCATAGCAATGAGCCGATCGTGATCCGGCTGAGATGAAGGCAGTGATTCGGGGACATCAGCCATGAAAAAATCCTGAAAACAGTG
>DZCK01000093.1 GCA_022730245.1 Halothiobacillus neapolitanus | reverse complement strand
GTGGGTTTTTGCTTGAACGGCAGTTTAGTTTTGAATTTACCCCATCGGGTGCGGCGCGATTTGTCGGCAGTGTGGTGTTTGTGGGCGCCCGGGTGCAAGCGGTGGATTTAGATTTATCCCAACCCATATTTGATATTTGAAGGTTTTTGCTTATGACAACACAATCATCTACCCCTTTGGTGCAGCGCGTGGCTGTGCTTGGCGTGCCGCACACTTCGTCTGCCGTTAAAATAATGCTGTTGGGCAGTGGTGAGCTGGGTAAAGAGGTGGTCATCGAATTGCAGCGCTATGGCATTGAGGTGATTGCGGTGGACCGCTACGCAAATGCACCGGCGATGCAGGTGGCGCATCGGGCTTTTGTGATTGATATGTTGGATGGCGCGGCCTTGCGGGCTTTGGTTGAACAAGAGCGGCCAAGTTTAATCGTGCCGGAAATTGAGGCGATTGCGACGCCGACTTTGGTTGCACTGGAGGCGGATGGTTGGGCGGTGGTGCCCAGTGCGCGGGCGGCGTGGCTCACCATGAATCGGGAGGGAATTCGTCGCTTGGCGGCAGAAGAATTGCAGTTGCCCACGAGTCGCTATGAATTTGCGGATACGTTGACTGATTTTACTGCCGCTATCGGGCGCATTGGCTTGCCCTGTGTGGTTAAGCCGGTGATGAGTTCGTCGGGCAAGGGGCAATCGATCGTGCGCGATGCTATGCAAATTCAAACGGCGTGGGATTATGCCCAAGCCGGTGGTCGCGCTGGGGGCGGGCGGGTAATTGTTGAATCGTTGATCGATTTTGACTATGAAATTACCTTGCTCACGATTCGGCACCGCGATGGTAGCTCGTTTTGCCCACCCATTGGCCATGTGCAAATTGATGGCGATTACCGTGAAAGCTGGCAGCCGATGGTCATGTCGGCAGAGGCTTTGAAGGCATCAGAGCGCATCGCGCAAACCGTGGTTGAGGCGCTCGGTGGCTATGGCTTATTCGGGGTGGAGCTCTTTGTGCGGGGCGATGAAGTGTGGTTTAGCGAGGTATCGCCCCGCCCACACGATACGGGCATGGTGACGCTCATCTCGCAAGATTTATCCGAATTTGCCCTGCATGTGCGGGCGTTTTTAGGCTTGCCGATTCCGAATATCCGAAGTTACGGCGCCGCAGCTTCGGTGGCTTTGTTGCTTGAAGGCAATACAGATGCGCCCGTGGTGATGGGCTTGGCCGAGGCCTTAATTGAGCCGGATACGCAGTTACGCTGGTTTGGTAAACCCGCTATGGCGGGCAAACGGCGCATGGGCGTGGTATTGGCTTTGGGTGAAACCACGGATCTCGCCCGCGCTAAAGCCAAACGCGCAGCGGCGAATATTCGCTTGGTTTTGCCTGATTAGTTTTGCTTGATTACCACCTCGGTCGGCGGCGGGTAGCTCACCTGTCAATGAATAGCGTTAATCAGCGGCTTGGTGCTCAAGGCCATTGAGCCGCCGCAGCACGGTAATTAAGGCAGAGGAATCCGCCTCGCCAAGGCCGGCGCCCACCAGCGCATTCATCCATTGCCCCGCTAAGCTCACGCCAGGTAGGGCTAAGCCCAATTCCTCGGCGGTTTGCCGCACGATTCCCAAATCTTTTTGATGCAATTTGGCCTTAAACCCCGGGGTGAAATCGCCGCTTAACATGCGCGCGCCATGAATCTCCAGCATGCGAGAATGAGCCGAACCACCCAGTAAGGCTTCGCGCACGCGGGCGGGATCAACCCCCGCGCCTTCGGCCAGCGTGAGGGCTTCGGCAATGGCGGCGAGTGTGCCGCTCACCACAATTTGATTACAGGCTTTGGTGATTTGCCCCGAACCCACCTCGCCCACATGGGTGATGGTTTTACCCACGAGGCCGAGCAGCGGTTTAATGCGCTCGAAAATAGCCGGTTCTGCGCCAACCATGATGGTAAGGCTGGCGGTTTGGGCGCCTTTTTGTCCGCCAGATACCGGCGCATCGACCCAATGGCCAGCCTTGGTGGCCAGCAGTGCCGCCATGCGGCGGGTGGTGCTGGCGCTGATGGTGCTGAAATCCACCACGATTAAACCGGGCTTTGCGCCCGCCAGAATGCCGTTTTCGCCCTGAACCAGAGCTTCGACATCGCTGCTATCGCCCACATTTAAGCAAAGCACTTCAACGTGGGCGGCCAAATTCGCGGGGCTAGAGGCAAAAGTGGCGCCTTGGTTGAGCATAAATTCGGCTTTTGACGGCTGCCGTGCCCAAACATGCAGCCTGTTGCCCGCCTTGAGCAAGCATTCGGCCATCGGTGCGCCCATGATGCCCAAACCAATAAAGCCAATGTTCATACGGTGGCCTCATCATTGCCTGGGTTTGCCAAAGGGGCTGCGGGGTCAAGCAGCGTGAGCCAATGCACAACCCGGCGCGTGCTGCCGCTTTCGATATGGGTTTGGCAGCCGATGTTAGCGGTGGCGATTAATTCGGGCTGGCCGGATTCCAGCGCGGCTACTTTTTGGGTTTTGAGTTGGGCGGCAAGTTCAGGCTGTAAAATCGAATAGGTGCCAGCCGAACCGCAGCATAGGTGGGCATTGGGCACGGGGGTCAGCTCAAAGCCGATTTTTTTTAATAGCTGCTCGGTTTTATTTTTGAGTTTTTGGCCGTGTTGCAGGGTGCAAGGCGGGTGAAACGCAATGCGTTGGGCATGGCGGGGTTTGAGCTCGGCGAGTTTGGGGTTATCGGCCTCGCTAATCAGCACTTCGATGGGATCGCGGGTGAGACTTGATATTTTGGCTGCTTTGGCAGCAAAGGCCGCATCGTGTGCTAACAAATGGCCATAGTCTTTTACTTGAAGCCCACAGCCGCTGGCGGTGATGACAATGGCTTCGGCGCCCGCTTCAATGAGCGGCCACCAGGCATCAATAGTGCGGCGGATGGTGGCTTTGGCCGCTTCTTGCGCATTTAAGTGTTGTTCGATAGCGCCGCAGCAGCCCACGCTCGGCGCGGCAATGAGGCTAATGCCGAGGGCATCGAAGACGCGCCGCGCGGCAGCATTAATATCGGGCGATAGGGCGGGTTGCACGCAGCCTTCCAGCACAATCATTTTGCGGGGGTGATGGGGGGCGGGGATGGTGCCTTTGGCGCGCGGGCTGGGGATGGTTTTTTGCAAGGCGGCGGGTAAGAGCGGGCGAAATACGCGCGCCGTGGCCAAAGCTAAGCCAAACAGGCGCGGCGAGAGTAAGCCTTGCCGCAATACGGCGCGATGCAGACGATCCCCCCATGATCGCGGCGCACGGGTTTCGACTTCGGCGCGGCCAATATCAACCAATTTGCCGTATTCCACCCCCGAGGGGCAGGTGGTTTCGCAGTTGCGGCAGGTTAAGCAGCGGTCGAGATGGTTGCGGGTGGTGGCGGTGACGGGGGCGCCTTCAAGCATTTGCTTCATAAGATAAATGCGGCCGCGCGGGCCATCATCTTCATTGCCGGTGAGCTGGTAGGTCGGGCAGGTTGCGTTACAGAACCCGCAGTGCACACAGGCACGCAGAATGCGTTCGGCTTCAAGGCCGTGCGGGGTGTTTTGCAGTTCAGCAATGAGGTTGGTTTGCATAAGGGGTATCCGAAGGACTTAAAGTTCGGGGTATAAATGGCCGCGATTGAACAGCCCCTTGGGATCCAGCGAGGCTTTAACGCGTTGCTGAAGGGCAAGCAAGGGGGCGGGCGGTGGGCTGAACGGTGCCTCGGGGTTACCTGCCGCCGCGTGAAAGAGCGTCGCGTGGCCTTGTGCGGCTTGCGCTTGGCTGCGAATTTTTGCGGCATCATTGGGGTGATCGAGCCAGAGCCAGCGCTGTTGGCCACCCCAGTCGATAAGCTGCGGCGCGGGGGGCAGCGCATCTACCGGCGCGGTGAGGGGCAGAGCCACACGCCATAAATCGCCCGTTTGGGCTCGGAAAAAAGGCAGGTGATGATCGCGCAGTGCCTGCCAATAGTGCGTGGCGGCGGTGTGATCTAGCGTGTCGCCGCCAATGCGCAGCATCGCTTTATGCACGGCACTGTGCGCGCCCGCCAGCCGGATATGCAGCAAGCCCTCGTGATAACTGGCGCCGTTGATGGGCAGCGGGCTGCGGTTCCACTCGGCCAAATGCGCTAAGGCTTGCGTGGCACTCATGGGGATGATTTGGGTTTGTTGCGCGCGCGGCAGGGGCAGCACGCGAAGCGATACATCCAGCAGCACACCCAGCGTACCCAACGCGCCTGCCATGAGGCGTGAGACATCATAACCGGCGACGTTTTTCATCACTTTGCCGCCAAAGCGCAACACTTTGCCTTCCCCATTAATGAGGGTAACACCCAGCACGGCATCGCGCACGGCCCCTTGCCAAGGGCGCGCCGGCCCCGATAAACCGGCGGCTACCGCGCCACCTATCGTGCCGCCGGTGCTTTGGGGATCACCAAAATGCGGCGGTTCAAACGGGAGCATTTGCCCTGCTTGCGCCAAGATGTGTTCGATGTGTTTGAGCGGCGTACCCGCGCGCGCGGTGATAACCAGTTCGGCCGGTTCGTATTCTAAAATGCCGCTATGACCCGCCATATCCAGCGTTTGGCCTTGGGCGGCTCGCCCATAAAACGCTTTACTGCCACGCCCCCGAATCAATAAGGGGGTGGCATTGGCGAAGGCTTCGGCCACGGTGGCGGTTAAAGTGGGGGTGAGGTCTTGTTCGTATGAAATCATGCCAAGCTCAAAAACGCGGTAAATCGGGGTGGGGCAGGTGATTGTGATGCACGTGCATCGCGCCAAATTCAGCGCAGCGTTGCAAGGTGGGCACGGCCTTGCCGGGGTTGAGTAAACCTGCGGGATCAAAAGCGGCCTTGAGGGCAAAAAACTGGCGCAATTCATCGGGCGCAAATTGCGCGCACATGGGCGCGAGCTTTTCAACCCCAATGCCGTGCTCGCCAGTCACGCTGCCCCCGACCGCAACGCACAGCGTTAAAATTTCAGAGCCAAATTCTTCGGCGCGATCAAGCTCGCCGGGTTTACTGGCATCAAACAAAATCAGCGGATGCAAATTGCCATCGCCAGCGTGAAACACATTGGCTACTTCGAGTTTGAATTTTTTGCTCATCGCCTCAATTTGTTGCAGCACCGAGGCGAGTTGGCGGCGGGGTATGGTGCCATCCATGCAGTAATAATCGGGGGATAAGCGCCCCACGGCGGGGAATGCCGCTTTGCGCCCTGCCCAAAAACGAATCCGTTCCTCATCGTTTTTGGCAATCCATAAACCGGTTGAACCGGCGCGTTGCAGCACGGCTTCTACCTCGCCCAGTAACTCGGTGACTTCTTCGCTTGTGCCATCAAGCTCGCACAACAAAATGGCAGCGGCATCAACGGGATACCCCGCATGTACGAAGGCTTCAGCCGCGCGGATCGCGTTGTTATCCATCATCTCAAGCCCGGCGGGGATAATGCCCGCAGCGATGATATCGGCAACGGCTTGACCCGCGTTTTCGAGGTTATCGAACGCGGCCATCAGCACCTTGGCGGTTTCGGGTACGGGCAGCAAACGCACCAAAATTTCGACCATGACGCCCAGCATGCCCTCTGAACCGCTCATAACGGCCAAAAGCTCGTAGCCTGGGCTATCGAGCGCCGCGCCGCCCACGGTGATTATTTCGCCTTCGATGGTGATGAAGGTGACTTCCAGCACGTTGTGCACGGTTAGCCCGTATTTAAGGCAATGTACGCCGCCGGAGTTTTCCGCCACATTGCCGCCGATGGTGCAGGCAATTTGCGAGGAAGGATCGGGTGCGTAATACAAACCATAGGGCGCGGCCGCCTCGGATATAGCGAGATTGCGCACACCGGGTTGCACGCGGGCGGTGCGGTTAGTTTCATCAATGTCGAGAATGCTTTTGAATTTAGCCAAGCTTAATAACACGCCATCGGCACTCGGCAATGCGCCGCCGGATAAGCCCGTGCCTGCGCCACGCGCCACAACGGGTATGGCTTGGTGATGGCATAGTTTGAGCACGGCTTGCACTTGCTCGATGGTTTCTGGCAACACCACCACCGCCGGCATGCGCTTAATGGCCGATAGGCCATCGCATTCAAACGGTTTCATGGCCTCTGCGCTGGTGAGTAACGCCGCCGTGGGCACAATTGCGCGCAAACCTTCAATTAATGCGGCGTACCGCTCGGCGGCGAGCGGGGGCGATTCGAGGGCAAGTTCAGCCGAAATACTCATGTCACCACCTTAAATTGGGGTTAACCCCGTAAACGCCGCACCACATCACGCACCGCAAATTGATCGCCCACATTGCCCGGAAAAATCACCACGGGTAACTCTGGGAAGCGCGGGTGGCAAGCGGGGCAACGCACCACTGAACAGCCGGTAAGAATTTGCCCTAAAACGCGCGAGGCCTTTAAGTTTAGACCGGTTGAAAGCACATCGTTGGAGGTAATGCCGCCTTTGCTGATAAGCCAGCCGAGATCATTTGGCAAGCCGGCCACGATCGCCATTAAGGTGGCCGAAACCCGTTCACCAAAGGCTAGGCGAGATGCTTGATCGGCAAAGGTTTTCTCTGTTCGGCTGGTGAAAATAACCGAGGTTAAGCCGGCATCGAACGCGGTTTGTGCTTGGGCTAATACGTCGGTAACCAGCAGCGCGTTATCGCCGTCGATGCGTTCAATCTCCACTTCAATGGCGGCAATATGGGGCTCTTTTAAAAGCTCGGCGAGTTGCTCGCTCGTTTTTTTAACGTGTGAGCCGACAATCACCGCACCGGCTTTGCCACCGCGCACAAAATGCCGCATTTCGGAGGCGGCAATCGGTTGCGGGGGCAGGGCGGCGAGCGCGGTGAGCAGGCTCGCGGCGCTGCGAAATAAAAACCGTTTACCCGTTGCGGCTACCGTCATCACCGCCTGGGCGAAGCGGTTTAAGTCATCTTGGGTTGTCGCATCGACCACACCGCAGGCATTGTGGTTAAGCGCGGCGAGTTTGGATTCAAGCGTGCTGCCGCGAATGTCATCGAGCACAAAGCGCTGCACGGCATCGGCGGGAATGCGCCCGTGGGTTTTCTCGGCGACATAATCCGGCAGATAGCTTGTGCTGTAACCAAATACCGAATCGCGGGCGAATTCGGTTTCGTGCGTGGGCACTTTTTTGCCCTCAACCAGCAAATAATGCTGGCTGTATTCGGTGATGCGCCCGGCCTCGATGAAGGCG
>DZCK01000217.1 GCA_022730245.1 Halothiobacillus neapolitanus | reverse complement strand
ACGGCGGTCATGACGGCGAGCAGAATCGTGACGCAGCCCAGAGCGATAATCCAAGCTTCACCATGAAAAAAATGCGCCAGAATAAAAACGCCCAAGGCGGCAAAGGGGGCGATGGCGTGAAACGGGCTTGTAGAGGTCATGGATAAGGCTTGCGTTTAGAAAGCCGCATGATGCAGGTCTAGCTGTATTGCGGCAAGCCGGGGGCATTTAGAAACCTGCCCCGGATGTTTTGCAGGGTTACGATGCTTAACGCGGTGGCTTCGCGAGAATACGATCCATATCAGCGTGCATAAATTCAAACGGTTTGGCGGGTTTGAATTTTGCGCTGGCTTCGCCGGAATAGATTTCTTCATTCGCCAAATCAAGTTTAAGGGCGGGTTTGCCTGCGCTGAAGTCGAATTTTTTCAAATCCACCCAAAAGGTATTCGGGGTAAGGGTGGATTCGTAGAAGTAACGCAGGTTTTTCTGGTCGGCGACCACGCGCCAGCGGGTGCTGGAGATATTGGGTTGGCCGGGGGTGGTAATGCCAAGTGGCACGGAAACATTACGCATCACGCTCATTACGCTCGCCGCGCCCAGGGCAGGGTCGGGGGTTTTGGGAATGGCGTTGATATAAAACTCGGCGCGGGCAAAGCGGTCAGGGGATTGATTGCTGCCTGGAAGGAACGTCGTACCGCCAATGCCTGCCCAATAGCTTTGAATGGCACGTTGTTCATCATAAGTCGGGTCATTGGTCATGACTTGATAATCACGCTTGTGATGAATAGCGAGTTTGCCATTGATGTATTCAAATATGGCACTATCGCCCGCAGCATCGGAAATGGATAAATGCAGCGTGGTGTAACGATCGGTGCCTGGGACAACATCCGACACGATACCCAGTGGCGTTTGCTGCATGGATTTAACCGCTTCGTCCACACTGGCGAAATTATCCAGAAAGTATTGTGCCCAAGCGGAAATACTCAGGGTGTTTTTTTGCTCGTGCATATCGGGATATTGGCTGGCCGCAAGCCAAAGCATATTGGCGACCAAGCCTTTTTCATTCATGCCGTCGCTGGCCGACACGCCAAATGAGGTGACCAGAAGGCTGCCGTATTTGGATGTCCATTCGACCGAGTTTTTGCCTGCGCCGCCGTTGTGTTTCATGCCGCGCGGGAATATCCACATATCGGCAGGAATTGGGTCGCGCCAGTCCATGCTGCGCCCGGTCATGATGAGTTGTTCATCGCCGTGATACACCGCGCGGGTGCAGGCTTGGCTTGAGGTGACAAGCCCAATGGCAAGTGCCGCAGCGGTAAGGGCGTTCAACAGGCGTGGGTGTTTCATGCGAGTGCTCCAAGGGTTGCGGTTGCACCAAGCATAAAGGCAGGCAGCGCCCATGTCGCTACCCGCCTTGATTAAATGTGTTGATGAGTACGTGGCTTAGCGCAAACGCTGCGCCGCTTCAATCATGTTTTTCAACCCGGCTTCACTTTCTGCCCAGCCGCGCGTTTTCAATCCGCAATCCGGATTGACCCACAGGTTTTGTGGCGGGATCACTTCGGCGGCCTTGCGCAGCAGACGCTCCATTTCATCCACGCTCGGCACGCGCGGCGA
>DZCK01000092.1 GCA_022730245.1 Halothiobacillus neapolitanus | reverse complement strand
ATGCCAGTGCTCAATCGGTAATTGACTGGTAATGATGGTGGCTTTATGTCCGGCATGAATGAAACGACGGCTCTGCGCGGCATGCCTAAAGAATATTTTATTCGTAGCATGGAATTGTTCCGCGATGGCCATCGCCACAACGATACTGCACGCGGCATGAGCCAGTTTGCCCAACCCCTCACCGATGCGGAAATTGAAACCCTCGCCAATTATTACGCCTGTGATGCGACCGCTCAAGTGGCTAATGCGCAGCCCAAAGAAGTGTCGAGCCAATAACGCGCTAAGCGTCCGTATTATCGTAAACACAAAAAAAACAGCGTCATGGGGGATTTTTTTATGCGGCGCAATAAAAAACCGAGAAGCAAGCCCAACCTTGCCACTCGGTTTATCCGTCCGGCGTGACCGGAGATAACAATCCGCCGGATCGTTTTGCTTATATCAAAGCCAACACGACCTGTCGCTCAAGGAGACTACTCAAGTCACTACTCAAGCAGCACTCTTTGCAAATCAACATGCCACCACATTGGCCAAAACGCCTAAGCATCGTTGCGATGTTAATCGGCTTGTTTCCGCAGGAAGGATGGAATATCCAAAATGTCCATATTCACTGCCGCATTGCCCCGCACCTGAGCCACCGCATGACGCACCGGCTGCACGTCGTGGTGATCGGTAATCACGGCACGCGGGCTATCGTTATGCACCACAACGCGCGGTTTACGAGGGTCTTCAATCACGGTGTTGCGCACTAATCCTGTGGCCACCAAAGTCACGCGCAAGGCGCCTTCTAAGGTTTCATCAATGGCGGTACCCACTTTAACTAAGGCTTCATCACCGGCTAAGGCTTGCACCAATTCACCGATTTCCATGAACTCGCCAATCGACAAATCGCCATTGGAGGCCACATTCACCAAAATGCCTTCGGCGCCCGTGAGGCTAATATCATCCAGCAATGGGCTGTGAATGGCGGCTTCAGCCGCTTCGGCCGCGCGGTTATCGCCGTGGCCAATGCCGGTGCCCATCATGGCAGTGCCACGCTCGGTCATAATCGCGCGCACATCGGCGAAATCGAGGTTAATTTCACCGGGGCGGGTAATGAGCTCAGAGATACCCGAGACGGCGGTGTAAAGCACTTCATTGGCCGAGGCGAACGCATCTTTGAGTGAGGCGCTTTTGCCCATCACGGCGGTGAGTTTGTCGTTAGGAATCACAATCAATGAATCGACTTGTTTTTCCAGCTCGGCGATGCCTTCCAGCGCGGTTTTAGTGCGCTTTTTGCCTTCAAAACTGAACGGGCGGGTTACCACGGCTACCGTTAAGATATTCATATCTTTGGCGATTTGCGCAATAACAGGGGCAGCGCCCGTGCCGGTGCCGCCGCCCATGCCGGTAGTGATGAACAGCATGTTGGCATCTTTAATGGCTTCTTGAATTTGCTCGCGATCTTCTAATGCGGCTTGACGGCCAAGCTCGGGATCGGCACCCGCGCCTAAGCCTTTGGTGATGTTGCCGCCGATTTGCAGCTGCGATTGAGCCTGGCTTTTGCGCAGGGCTTGAGAATCGGTATTGGCGCAGATGTATTCCACGCCTTCCAATTCACGCCCGAGCATGTAAGCCACCGCATTGCCGCCGCCGCCGCCCACGCCGATCACTTTGATTTTTGCGCCTTCGTGCTGAGTTTCTAACATTTTCCAAGTCATGATTTCATCTCCTTCAAACAAACTAAAAAATAATCGCTGGGACAAACAGGGTTGGGCCCTTCTCTTCTATCAATCAAACAATCACATCAAAAATGGTCTTTCCACCAGCGTTTAAGCTGGTTAATCACCGCCTCGCCCTGCGCTGGGGCGAGGGGAGCGATTTGGCCTAATGCTTCGGCTTTGCGGCCATGCAAAATCAAACCAATACCGGTGGCATTGGCTGGGTTTTTCAGCGCTTCGTGGTTGCCACTCATGCCTTGAGGCAAGCCTAAACGGGTGGGCATTTGTAAAAAATCTTCGGTCAGCTCAACTAACCCCGGCATGGCAGCCGTGCCGCCGGTGAGCACCACGCCGGCATTAATCATTTCGTGATAGCCCGAGCGGCGTATGGCTTCTTGCACATAGCCTAAAATTTCCTCTACCCGAGGGCGGCAGATGCGCATCATGGTGTCGCGCGAAATGCGCCGAGGTTGGCGGCCACTCACGCCGGGCACTTCGATTTCTTCCAATTGCGCGCGGTCATCGAGCGGCAATAAATTGGCGAATTTGCGTTTAATTTCTTCCGCATTGCTGGGGGGCGTCGTTAGGCCATAGGCTAAATCGTTGGTGATTTGCTCGCCCGCAATCGGCAGTACGCTCGTGTAGCGCAAGGCGCCTCGGGTGTAGATGGCAATATCGGTCGTACCGCCGCCAATATCGACCAGCGCCACGCCCAGCTCTTTTTCATCTTCATTCAGCACTGCCGTAGCGGCGGCGATGGGATCAAGCACCGTACCGGTGACGCTCAAGCCGCAACGCTCGACACATTTAACAATGTTTTGCACGTTATTGATGGCGGTGGTGACGATATGCACATCGGCTTCTAGCCTGTGTCCGGTCATGCCTTGGGGTTTACGAATGCCATCTTGGCCATCAATACGAAACTCTTGCGGCTCGCAATACAAAATTTGTTGGCCATCGGGAATTTTCACCGCGCGCGCCGATTGCACGACTTGATGAATATCGGCGGCGGTAATTTCACGCCCTGCTGTGCCGGTCATGCCCTTTGAATCCATGCTAATCACATGATCGCCCGCCACCCCGACCCAAACTGAACCTATCTCGCAGTTCGACATGGCGCCCGCCGCATCAATGGCACGCTGGATGGCAAGCGAAGTGGATTCGATATCCACCACCGAGCCGCGCCGCAGGCCTTTATTGGTGTTTGATTGCCCGAATCCAATCAGGCTTAAATGCCCATCGGCATCATATTCACCCACGAGTGCAGCTACTTTGGTGGTGCCGACATCAAGGCCGACCACTAAATCCCGTTCACCTTTACGAATTGCAATTGCCATGGTGTGTTATCTCGTATTCCTAGTTAATGATCCGTATCTTTTTTCTGCGGCGCTTTTGCACTGCGATCAACCCCTTTTTTCACCGGTTCTGCGGGCTTGGGCAGCTCGCGCCATTGCACGGCAAAGCCATTGGTGTAGCGCAAATCAATGGCGGTAATTTGGTTGAGCTTACCGGCCAACGTGGTGCTGTATACATCCAGCAATCGCTGTAATCGAGATTCAATTTGTTGCGTACCCAAATGAATACGCGTTCCGCCTTGCAGCACCACATCCAGCGAGCCGCGTGAATCTTCGATTAATCCCGTCATGGTTAAACCCACCGCTTGCAGCGCGGGTTTTAGGCTTAAATAGCGCTCCCACATAGCCCATTGACGACCATCGGGGCCACTTAAATTCGGCATAGTTGCCTCATCCACCAGAGCAGAATCGAAGCCATCGGCATTGCTTGATGGATGAAACACGCTGCCATCGGCATCCAATAATTGATCGCCTTGCCAGCGCGCAATCGGGTGATGAATCGCCATGTGCACGGCTAGGGTGCCGGGCCAAATTCGCCGAATGTTAACTTCGGTAAGCCAAGTATTTTTCATCAACTGCGCTTGCACGGCTTGCAAGTTGATCGCCCAAATATCAGCACCCAGCACCGGCTTAAGCGCTTGGCGCACCCAAGCGGCACTCACTTCCGGTGTGCCGCCGGTGACTTCGACGGTGGTAACCGGCACTTGAAGTTTTTGCCAAAAGCCCCAACCCGCCAAACCCAACACCCCGAGCAGGGCCAACGTGAGCAACCAGTTAAATAAAATCGCGAGCAAGCCTTGCAACAATCGCCAAACCTCGGCCCACTGCGCCCGCAGGGGGGGTGTTTTTGGCCTTGCTTGAATGGGGCGTGCGGGGGCGGCCATCATCACGCACCCGCTCCTGAGGTTTGCTCGGTTTGCGCCAAGATTTGCACACACAATTGGTCAATCTCAATACCCACGGCGCGCGCCGCCATCGGCACTAAGGAATGATCGGTCATGCCGGGTACGGTATTTACTTCGATTAACCAGCTTTGCCCTGCCTCGGATGCGATTCCCTCGCGCATAAAATCAACCCGCCCCCAACCGGACCCGCCCACTGCCGCAAAAGCGTGCAGGGCGATGTGTTGCATCTGCGCTTCAGCCTCAGGGCTTAGGCCGCAGGGGATGTCGTACTGGGTATCGTTGGCTAAATATTTGGCATTAAAATCGTAAAACTCATGCGGGGTGGAAAGCCGAATGACCGGTAGCGCGCGGCCATTGAGTATCGCTACGGTAAATTCCTCGCCGCGAATGTAGCGCTCCATCAACACTTGGCCGTAGCGCTGAGCCTCGACAAAGGCTGGGGCGAGTTCATCAGCGCAATTGACCTTTGCCACGCCAACGCTTGAGCCTTCAGCCACGGGTTTAATGATGACGGGCAGCCCGAGCGTGATGGCAGCCGCTTGCGCCTCGGCGAGTGTGGTCACCACGGCCCAAGGAGGCGTGGGCAAACCCTCGCCACGCCAAATTCGCTTGCAGGCGAGCTTATCCATACCAATAGCAGAACCGGTCATATCGGTACCGGTGTAGGGAATATTCAGCACATCCAGCACGGCCTGAATTTGGCCATCCTCGCCCCCTCGCCCATGCAGGATGATAAAAGCGCGATCAAACGGTGTGGCTTGATGCGCGGCAAGTAATTGGGGAAGAAAATCTCGCTGCACATCCAGCGGGGTAACATCTACCCCCGCCCGCTGCAAAGCGGCCAACACGGTCGCGCCACTGTTAAGCGATACGCTGCGCTCCGATGACCAGCCGCCCATCAGCAGCAACACATGCCCCCAATGCGCCGCATTATTCATGATGCGCGCCATATTTGGCCTGCAACAGCGCGGGCAAACCGCCCACATTGCCCGCGCCTAAGGTAAGCACTAAGGTTGGCTGGGTTGTGGCTTTGCACAATAAATCGTGCAGTAGTTGCGGCACTTCATCGGTTTCTGAGGCGAATATGGGTTCTACCTGCCCCCGATTACGCAGTGCGCGCACGAGGCTACGGCCATCGGCGCTGGCAATTGGCGCTTCACCAGCGGCATACACATCCAGCAAAATAAGCAAATCAACCGTGGAGAGCACACGGACAAAATCTTCAAATAAATCGCGCGTGCGGCTGTACCGATGCGGCTGAAAAATCACCACCAGCCGGGTGTTGGGCCAAGCCGCGCGCACCGCTTGCAAGGTGGCCTCTAACTCGCGCGGGTGGTGGCCATAGTCATCAACCAAAGGCAAGGTTTGGTCATTAATGAACAAGTCACCCCGCCGCTCCAGCCGTCGGCCGATTCCTTGAAAACGAGCCAGCGCGGCTTGAATGGCAGGCACCGGCACACCTAAATCGTTGGCCACGGTAATAGCCGCCAATGCGTTGAGTACGTTATGCCGCCCGGGCATCGCTAAATGGCATTCAAATACGCCCGCATTGGGCAAGCGCACCACAAACTGGCTACCAAAGCCTGCCGCCTGCACTTCGGTTGCCTGCACATCAGCGGGTTGCTCGATGCCGTAGGTGAGCACTTGCCGCCCCACGCGCGCCACAATGCTGGCGGCCACCGGGTCATCGGCACACAACACCGCCAGCCCGTAAAATGGCAGGTTGTGCAGAAACTCGACGAAATGATCGACCAGCCGATCAAAACTCCCCTGATAGGTTTCGAGATGATCGGCATCAATATTGGTCACAATGGCGACATGCGGCTGCAAGTGCAAAAATGAGGCATCCGACTCATCGGCTTCGGCCACCAAATATTCCCCACGCCCTAAGCGCGCATTCGATGAACTCGATAACAACTTGCCGCCGATCACATAGGTGGGATCCCAGCCTGCCTCGGCCAAAATCGCAGCGAGCAATGAGGTGGTGGTGGTTTTGCCATGCGTGCCCGCCACGGCTAAGCCAATCCGAAACCGCATGAGCTCGGCCAGCATTTCCGCGCGGCGCACAATCGGCAAGCGCCGAGCTTGGGCGGCGATGAGTTCGGGGTTATCGGCTTTAACGGCGGTAGAAATCACCAGCACATCGGCGGTGGCTACATGCTCGGCCGCATGACCGATAAACACAGGGATGCCTAAACTGCGCAATCGGCTCACCGCTGCTGATTCCGCTACATCAGAGCCAGTTACGGCAAAACCTAAAGTTTTCACCACTTCGGCGATGCCGCTCATGCCCGCGCCACCGATGCCCACAAAGTGCAATTGCCGCACTTGGCGCATGCGGATATCCGCCACGGGGCGATGGGTTGACAGTACGGGGTTAATCATGTCGCCCTCTTAATCCGGCAAATTTTTTATTCAATTCGATGGTTTCCAAACAAATGCGCACCAGGGTCATCGTCGCGTTCGGCAATGCCTGCGCGCGCGCGGCTTCGGCCATCTCAAGCATGCGATCCCGATCACCCAGCACGGGGGTCATTACATCGACCAGATTAGCCACGCTTAAATCGCGCTGTGGCATCAAAATCGCGGCACCGGCTTGCACCAAAGGCGCCGCATTGTGCGTTTGATGATCGTCAACCGCATGCGGGAAGGGCACAAATAAAGCCCCCAAGCCCACCACACTAATTTCAGCGACAGTGAGCGCACCCGCACGGGCAATCACAAAATCGGCCCAGCCATAGGTTTCGGCCATGTCGTCAATAAAATCGACAATTTCATAGCCGCTTTCAAACGACCACGCGCTTTGCCCATAATTTGTGCGGGTTTGCTCTAAATGCCGAGCTCCGGTTTGGTGCTTAACGTTCAGTGGTTGCAATTGGCTCAATCGAGCCAAGGCGGCCGGCACCCATTCATTTAAAGCGTGCGCGCCTAAGCTGCCGCCCAAAACCAAAATGCGCAGCGCACCGCGATGGGCAACGTGACGCTGCATCGGTGCGGGCAAAGCCACAATCTCGGTGCGCACGGGGTTACCCACCAAGGTGAAGTGTTTGGGCTGCTGGGTGAACGCAGATAAATAAGCGGCCAACGTTAAATTTGCCATGCGGGATAACACCCGATTGGTTAACCCGGCCACGGCATTTTGTTCATGAATAATGAGCGGAATACCGAGCCAACGTGCCGCCAAACCGCCAGGACCTGAGGCATAGCCGCCCAGCCCCAGCACGAGTGCAGGTTTGTGCTTAGTGAAATAATTGCGTGCGGCAATGGTGGCGCGCACTAATCGCCAGGGTGTTGCCAGCC
>DZCK01000216.1 GCA_022730245.1 Halothiobacillus neapolitanus | reverse complement strand
GACAAGGGCATAATAAATCTCCGGCAATAAGTTGAACCCTTGGATTCTAGCAGCCTGTCGGGCTTTAGGGTGATTGGCTGCAAATCCATCTGAACGGTTCATATTTCACCGCTTTTTTGGGCAATAGAACCCGCTATTACCCTGCAAAAGCGGCAAAATCTGCCCTCGCCCAGCTAAATTTTCGCCACGATTCCTAAAGTCCGACAGGCTCCTGGGGAGCCCGATGCGTCGGCCTAAAACCAAACGAAGATCAAGCGCAGCACCCACAAGATACCCAATCGGATACCCAATCAGAGCTTGCGCGGCCAGATAGGAGGTCAGATAGGAAGCTAGATATTGTGTGGCGCACGATCGATGTTGGCAGGCGCAAGCCAGGCGCGCACAGCCTGCGCCGTGCGTTCGGCAATCAACTCGCTCGCCCGCGCAATCGCTTCATCAACACCCACCGCAGGCGTGCATAAGCCCCAAGCCCCCCACAAGCCCATCTCGGCCAATTGTGATGGCGATGACAACACACGCCCGGCTATGCAAATAACCGGCGTATTCGCAAGGCTCGCCCGCCGTGCCACCTCGGCCACTACCTTGCCTTGCGCCGTTTGGCTATCGAGCGCGCCCTCGCCGGTTATCACTAAATCTGCGCGGTCAATCGCCGCATCCAAGCCCAAAATCCCAGCGATATATTGGCTCCCAGAATGCCGCTGCCCGCCAAGCACCGCACACAAAGCAAAACCCAGCCCACCGGCCGCCCCCATGCCCGGCGCATCGGGCGGGGCAAAAAGCGGGCGGGCCGCCGCCATTTTCTGCGCCACCAAAGTTAACCGCGCATCCATCGGGGCAATATCGCGTGCCGCCAAACCCTTTTGAGGGCCAAACACCGCACTCGCGCCCGAGGGCCCGGCAAGCGGATTAGCCACATCGGTCAGCACCACCCAATCAACGGTTTCCAAGCGAGGATCCAACCCCGTCAACTCAACCCGATGCAGTGCGGCCAAGCCCGCTGGCGTGGGCAAAAGTGGATGATTTTTGGCATCAAAAAAAACCGCACCCAATGCGAATAGCAAGCCTGCGCCCGCATCATTGGTGCCACTGCCGCCTAATCCAATCAGCAGCTTTTTTGCGCCCAAATCAAGTGCAGAGCGAATTAACTCGCCCACCCCGCGCGTATCAAGCTGCCATAAATCTCGCTGATCGGGCGCCACCTGATTTAACCCGCACACGCAAGCCACCTCCAGCACCGCTATTTTCTGCGCATCAACCCAACCCCACTCGGCGCAAACCGCCGCGCCATTCGCCCCGCGCACCCAATCATGGCGCCACACCCCATTCAATGCGCGGGTCAGCAACTGCGCCGTGCCCTCACCGCCATCGGCCATCGGCAACTCGGTAATAACCGCATCAGGCACTGCCTGCCGCACTCCGCGCGCCATAGCCCGCGCCACGGCAAGGCTATCCAGACTCCCCTTAAAACTATCGGGGCAGAGTAAAACCTTCATCTCATCATTCCTTTCATCATTGATACGCCAGGTTATTCGGGCAGATCATCACAAACCGCCGCAGGCTGGGCGAGTCTTGCTACAATGCGGGTCATTTTTTAATTC
>DZCK01000215.1 GCA_022730245.1 Halothiobacillus neapolitanus | reverse complement strand
TCACGCTGGCAGAATTGCTCGATTGAACAAAGGCTAGGCTGGGGATTGGTTGCCGTCTGAACGATTTCAGGACTTGCGGCGGTGGTTTGCTTTTGCATGGTTTGGTTTCCGTTTGTGGTTTCAACGGTTGCCAATCTATGCAAAAAAACCGGGGTGAATAGTTAGGTGGGTTACGAAAACCCGCCCTGTCAAAACGGCCTAGAAATGGGTAGGTTAAGGGGCGTGGGGTAGGTGGGTTCGATGGCATTAAACGCCTGAAACGTTGATTTGGCGCGCTTTATGGGGTTGGGTAGGTTAGCTTGCCGGGGTGGTTGGCGCACCGCCTTCAACTTCCCAGTTCGCCACTTTTGCGGCCTCGCTGATTCCCGTTTTGTTGATTTCGCCCTTGTAGGTTAGCCCGAGCTCTGCATAGCGGCTTTCCAGCCAACTCTCCATCGCTGCTTTTGGCTTCTTACCATGCAACAGGTTCGTGTCTTCCATCGCCAGCCATACTTTTACGGCGGCGGCTAGTTTGACCGAATAGCGGGGGTGTTTTGGGTTCAGGTAGTCCAGCTCCTGGGGTAATTCCCCAAAAAAGAAAGCGGGCTTGATGTTTTTGGTCAATAGCCAAGCTTTGAGTGCATCCGTTTCAACTTCAATGTGCCACGGGTCAATATCAATGCTTAGTTTATCTATGGGTATGTAGTCCGACGGCAATTTTCCATCACGAACTGCTTTCATCAAAGCTTTGAGCACCGATTCAAGCTTGTTATCTCGTCCTTGGGGGTCAGAACACCATTCATTGTTATTAAATCCTTCATCCCAGCACCCAAACGAAGGCATTCCATACGGTTCATCGTTGGTAGCTCGTTTCTTGGTAAGACCCGCTGGCAGTGAGCCTATGATGATGCAAGCAGCCTCCACCAAAGTGAAGGAATCATGCAGTTTTAATAAGTCCCATTCGGTAAAATCTCGTTCATCCATCGCTGCACCTCCTGAGTGCATTGTGGTTAGAAGCCCGGTAGATGCTCGTTACATCGCCGGGCTTTGTTGTGTCTAGGCGGCCTGTTGCGCGGGCGCGTGGTAAAGCTGCAAAAGCTGATTGTCGCGCAAGGCAAGCAGGGCATAGGCGCGTCCGTCGGTGTCGGCAAACTCCACTTCAAACACGCCTTGTTCCAGTTCTTCAACCAAAACGCCTACCTGCCCCTTGCGCAGACCGTGGGCGGGTAAGTTTTCGCTTAGTGCGACGCTATCGAGTAATTGCATGGCGGTGTCTCCTATAAAACGTAGCAGGTTACAAGGCTGGGGGCGGGGTTGTCTGCGCGGGCAATCCATACCGAACGAATGCGGGCGCGTTTCCCGCTATGGATTAGGTCAAAGTCAATTTGATAGCGAATGCCATATTCATCTTGGCGCAGGGCGTGGGCTTCGTGGGTCTGGCACGCGGTTAATAGCGCCTTGTACAAAACATGCGCGTCCTTCACGCCAAGCCCAAGGGCAGAATGAAACACGCGGGCTTTGTGGCGGCCTTCGGGGTGCGTGCTGGATAAGCAATACCCTTCCAGCTTGCGCATGTCTACGCTTGCCCTGTTCGCGTGGGGTATTTGCTGGGTCATTTCTTCA
>DZCK01000091.1 GCA_022730245.1 Halothiobacillus neapolitanus | reverse complement strand
TTTAGATTTAAATGCCGACCTCGGTGCAATAAAAAAGCCGGCGCATAAACGCCGGCTTTTTAGTTTAATTCAATGAAGTGCGCCGTAAATAACGTATCAAATTAATATGTTATTGCGGTAATCGCGCTTCAATCGCCTCGGTTAAGCTCCCCAAAGTTTCAAACCAAGCGGAATCAATATCATCATCGGATAGCACCAAATCAAACCGATCTTCTAGCGCCGTCAAAAGTAATACAACACCCATCGAATCCAGCTCTGGCATGGCGCCAATCAGGGGCGTTTGCGCATTCAACAATCGCAACGGGGTCGATAAACCCAAAGTCTCGACCAGCGTATGGCGCACATCGGCAAAAATGACCGAATCGGCCGCCGTGCTCATCGCTGCGCCTGCGTATGAATAGTGGACTCAATCAAAGATTTGCCTCGCATATAAGGCTGCAACACCGCAGGAATGCGAATGCTGCCGCTGGCTTGTTGATAATTTTCTAAAACCGCAACCAAAGTGCGGCCTACCGCTAAGCCGGAGCCATTTAAGGTATGAACCAACTCAGGCTTGCCCTCATCCCCGCGCACCCGCGCTTGCAAGCGGCGTGCCTGAAAATCCCGGGTATTTGAGCAGGAAGAAATTTCACGGTAGGTATTTTGACCGGGCAACCAGACCTCTAAATCGTAGGTTTTAGCCGCTGAAAAACCCATATCTCCGGTGCATAACTGCATCACACGATAAGGTAATTCCAAGGCTTGCAAAACGGCCTCAGCATGACCCGTTAAGGCTTCAAGGGCCGCATCCGATTCTGACGCGCGCACGATATGTACTAATTCAACTTTATCAAACTGGTGCTGGCGAATCATGCCCCGGGTGTCGCGCCCCGCCGCGCCCGCCTCCGAGCGAAAGCTCGGCGTATGCGCGACATACCGACGGGGTAAATCAGCCGCATTGAGTAAGGCATCGCGCACCATATTGGTCACGGGCACTTCAGCTGTGGGAATTAAATACCAATGCTCATCACCCGTTAAAGCGAATAAATCTTCGCTAAATTTGGGCAGCTGCCCCGTGCCAAACAAACTATGCTGATTAACGATGTAAGGCACATACACTTCGGTATAGCCGTGTTGCTCTGTGTGCAGATCGAGCATAAATTGCGCAAGCGCCCGATGTAGCCGCGCTATGTCGCCACTTAATGTGACAAATCGGGCCCCTGTGATTTTAACCGCCGCCTCAAAATCCATTCCCAAAGGCGCGCCTAGGGCGATATGGTCTTGCGGGCTGAAGCCAAAATCCGTGGGCTTGCCCCATTGGCGAACCAACACATTGCCTGATTCATCCGCGCCCTCTGGCACCTCATCGGCGGGCAAATTGGGCACTAAGGCAAAAAGCTGGTCAAGCTCGGTTTGAATACCCTCAAGCCGCGCTTTGGCTGCCGCTAAACGCTCACCCAAATCACCCACTTGCGCCATGGCCAAGCTGGCGTCTTCGCCTTTGGCTTTCAGTTGGCCAATTTGTTTTGAGCTGCTGTTGCGCTGGGCCTGCAAGGTTTCTGTTTCAACTTGAACCTGTTTGCGTGCGTGCTCTAACTGAGTGAACGCGGCGACATCTAAAACGTATCCACGACGCAGAAGTTTGGCTGCAAGCGCATCAGGATCGGTGCGAAATAATTTAGGATCGAGCATATTAACTACGATTTAACCTTTAATAATTAAAATGTTAGGCAACATAGGCAACCTGCATAATTTCAAATAGCCGCACGCCACCCGGCGTCTCGATGCGCACTTCATCGCCCACCGATTTACCCACCAACGCACGCGCGATGGGTGAGTGGATGGAGATCATGTTGAGTTTTATATCCGCCTCGTCATCGCCCACAATTTTGTAGGTGATTTCTTCATCGGTATCCACATCCAGCACCTGGGTTGTGGCACCAAAAATCACTTTTTCGGCGGGTGGAATGCGTGAAATATCAATAATATGCGCATGAGAAAGCTTGGCTTCAATTTCCTTGATGCGTCCTTCGACAAAACCCTGCTCTTCACGCGCGGCATGGTATTCGGCATTTTCTTTTAAATCGCCCAGCTCACGCGCCTCGGCAATGGCTTGGATAATGCGTGGGCGTTCAATGCTGCGTAATTGTTTGAGCTCGGCTTCCAATTTGGCGGCACCGGCTGTCGTCATGGGGGTTTGTTGCATTAGGCGACACACTCTTGATGAAGATCTTGCAGCCGATTGACCGAAATAGGTTGCTGCAAATAAGCTAAGGCCAGCGCCATGGCCTCTGCACCGGCCATGGTGGTGAAATAAGGCACGCGCTGATGCAGGGCTTCGCGCCGAATCTGGAAGGAATCATTACGGGATTGATGGCTGCTCGTCGTGGTGTTGATAATGAGCGCAATTTCTTTGTTTTTAATCATATCCACGATATTCGGACGGCCCTCGGTCACTTTATTCACCGATTCAACCTGCAAACCTTGCTCCACCAAATGACGCGCCGTGCCGCGCGTAGCGCACAGGTTAAACCCTTTGGCTGCCAATGCACGCGCCACTTCGGTGGCCGCCGGATAATCGTGTTTTCGCACTGAAACAAAAGCCAAGCCTTTGGTGGGCAGAGAATTACCCGCACCCGCCTGCGCTTTCGCGAAGGCTTCGCCGAACTCGCGCCCAATGCCCATCACCTCGCCGGTGGATTTCATTTCAGGCCCCAAGAGCGGATCGACACCAGAGAATTTAATAAACGGGAATACGGCTTCTTTCACCGCATAAAACGGGGGCACGCACTCACGGGTGACGCCTTGCGCGGCCAATGTTTTGCCGGCCATGGCCCGCGCCGCAATTTTGGCCAGCGCAATGCCCACGGCCTTAGACACAAATGGCACGGTACGCGAAGCGCGGGGATTCACTTCAATGATGTAAATTTCGCCGCCTTGAATCGCAACTTGGGTATTCATTAAACCCACCACGCCCAAGGCTTTGGCCATGGCTTTAACTTGCGCACGCACTTCATCTAACACGGGGGCGGCCACCGTGTAGGGCGGCAAGGAGCAGGCCGAATCACCGGAATGAATGCCCGCCATTTCGATATGTTCCATCAAGCCGCCAATGACGACCGTTTCACCATCACTCACCGCATCGATATCCATCTCAACGGCGTCATCCAAGAAGCGATCGAGCAAAACGGGTGAATCGTTCGACACCTTAACCGCATCGCGCATGTAGCGCTTGAGGCCTTCTTCGTTATGCACAATTTCCATCGCGCGGCCACCCAATACATACGAGGGGCGAACCACCAAGGGATAGCCAATTTGTGCTGCCAGATTCACCGCTTCATCCGCTGAGCGTGCCGTGCGATTCGGGGGTTGTTTCAAGCCCAATTCTTGGATCATCAGCTGGAACCGTTCACGGTCTTCGGCTTGGTCGATCGCATCGGGCGTGGTGCCAATAATGGGGGCACCGGCTTTTTCTAAATCACGCGCCAATTTGAGGGGCGTTTGACCACCAAACTGCACAATCACGCCTTTGGGTTGCTCCACTTCGATAATTTCAAGCACATCTTCGAGCGTGAGCGATTCGAAATACAACCGATCAGAAATATCGTAATCCGTTGATACGGTTTCGGGATTGCAATTGACCATGATGGTTTCAAAACCATCTTCGCGCAGCGCCAATGCGGCGTGCACGCAGCAATAATCAAATTCGATACCCTGCCCTATTCGATTCGGCCCACCGCCTAAAATCATGATTTTATCGCGCGTGCTGGGCGCTGCTTCGCAAAACTGCTCATAAGTTGAATACAGATAAGCCGTTTGCGTGGGAAATTCCGCCGCGCAGGTATCTACCCGCTTGAACACAGGCCGCACACCCAAGGCGTGACGATGCGCGCGCACGGTACTTTCGGTTTCATCGAGTAAGCGAGCCAATCTGCGATCTGAAAAGCCCATGCGTTTGGTACGCCACAAGGTATCTCGATCTAAGTTGGCGAGCGATTGCCCGCGTAGCGACTGTTCTTTTTGAATGATTTGTTCAATTTGAATTAAAAACCACGGATCAATTTTGGAGTGTTCGAACACATCCTGTAGCGTAAAACCATAGCGGAACGCTTCAGCCACATACCAAAGCCTGTCGTGACGCGGTTCACGCAGTTGGCGAATAATTTCATCTTCGGCATCTTCGGCATCTAAATCCCGATCCAGAATCTCATCAAAGCCATCGACCCCAATCTCAAGGCCGCGCAACGCTTTTTGCAACGATTCTTGGAAGGTGCGACCAATCGCCATGACCTCGCCCACCGACTTCATCTGCGTGGTTAACCGGCTATCGGCCTGCGGAAATTTCTCGAACGTAAAGCGTGGAATTTTCGTGACGACATAATCAATCGTAGGCTCAAACGAAGCGGGCGTGGCACCTTGGGTAATATCGTTACGCAGTTCGTCTAGCGTGTAACCAACCGCCAATTTAGCGGCCACTTTTGCAATTGGGAAGCCTGTGGCCTTAGACGCCAGCGCGGATGAGCGCGATACGCGCGGATTCATCTCGATGACGATCATGTGGCCGTTCTCTGGATTCACCGCAAACTGCACGTTTGAGCCGCCGGTTTCTACCCCAATTTTGCGCAAAACCGCCAAAGATGCGTTACGCATGATTTGGTATTCTTTATCGGTGAGCGTTTGCGCTGGCGCCACGGTAATCGAATCGCCGGTGTGCACGCCCATGGGATCGAAGTTTTCGATCGAGCAGATAATGATGCAATTGTCGTTGCGATCTCGCACCACCTCCATCTCGTATTCTTTCCAACCCAGCACCGATTGCTCAATTAAAAGCTCGCTCGTGGGCGATAAATCAAGGCCACGGCGCACAATTTCTTCAAATTCTTCGCGGTTATAAGCAATGCCGCCGCCCGAACCGCCCATAGTAAATGAGGGGCGAATGATAATGGGGTAACCCAGTTTTGGCTGCTCGGCAAAGGCTTCATCCAGTGAATGCACGATGTACGAGGTCGGTGTCGATAAGCCGATATCCGTCATCGCTTCCCGGAAGCGCTCACGGTCTTCGGCCATGTCGATGGCATCTTCAGAGGCGCCGATTAGCTCACACCTAAATTTTTCCAGCACACCATGGCGCGCCAAATCCAGCGCGCAATTGAGCGCGGTTTGCCCGCCCATTGTGGGGAGCAGGGCATCGGGGCGCTCTTTTTCAATAATGGCCGCCACGGTTTCCCAATTGATCGGCTCGATATAGGTGGCATCGGCCATGTCTGGATCGGTCATGATGGTGGCAGGGTTTGAGTTAATTAAGATAACCCGATACCCCTCTTCTCGCAGCGCTTTGCATGCTTGGGCACCCGAGTAATCAAACTCGCAGGCTTGGCCGATCACGATGGGACCTGCGCCGATAATCAAGATGCTTTTAAGGTCGGTTCTTTTTGGCATGATTTATTCACAAATTAAAAACGAGCGATGCAAAAGACGGGGGCGACTAGCCACGTGGGGCACAGCGCGCATCGATGGCGGCAACAAACTGATCAAATAGGCCATCCAAATCATGCGGCCCTGGGCTGGCTTCAGGGTGGCCTTGAAAACTAAATGCCACTCGATCCGTGCGCGAAATACCTTGCAGGCTGCCATCGAACAATGAACGATGCGTTGCTTCTAAATGCGCAGGCAAAGTGGCTTCATCCACAGCAAAGCCATGGTTTTGGCTCGAGATAAAGACCTTGCCATTGGCCAAATTTTGCACAGGATGGTTGGCGCCATGATGACCAAACTTCATCTTGACCGTTTTAGCACCACTCGCCAAAGCCAGTAGCTGATGCCCCAGGCAAATGCCAAACACCGGAATATCGTGTTTTAGCACCTCGGCGATGGCCTCAATCGCATAGTGGCAAGCCGCCGGATCGCCGGGACCATTGCCGAGCAGAATGCCATCGGGATTCATGGCTAACACATCTCGTGCGGGCGTGGTCGCGGGCAGCAGGCTTACCTTGCAACCCCGATCAACCAGCATCCGCAAAATGTTGTGCTTCATGCCGTAATCCCATGCCACCACATGCCGGTTGAGCGGTACAGGCGTTGCAGCCACCGAGGGATCGAGCACCCAAGTACCTTGGGTCCATTCAATCGGGGTGGCGGTTGTGACTTCAGGCACGAGATCCAGGCCATCTAAACCGGCAAAAGCGCGCGCTGCCGCCAGAGCAGCTTGCGGGTCTAATGATTCTCCCGTTTGAATGCAGCCATTTTGAGCCCCCTTATCGCGCAAAATTCGGGTGAGTGCGCGGGTATCTAAATCAGCAATGGCCACCAGTTGATTGCGCACACAATAATTACCCAATGATTCTTGTGCTCGCCAATTACTCACAATCGCCGAAGCATCGCGAATAACTAAGCCAGCGGCATGTACCGCCATTGACTCGGCATCGTCGGCATTCACACCCACGTTGCCAATATGGGGATAAGTGAGCGTGACGATTTGACGACGGTAAGAAGGATCGGTCAAAATTTCCTGATAACCCGTCATGGCCGTATTAAAGACCACCTCACCCACAGTTGAGCCGGTTGCGCCAATTGATGTGCCGTAAAAAAGACTACCGTCGGCCAAAGCCAATAGCGCGGTGTGTTTCAAGAGACTCTCCCATCTAACCCGAATATGAACAAATCAACCAATGCAACTTGTTATTTTTGAAGCGATTTATTGCCATAAACCTAAGCTGCGCGTGCAGGCAGCAATACGTTTTAGGCAGAATATGGCTGGCAATTATGCCCGAGCAAGGGGGTTTTTGTCCACGGATGGCCGTAAACAAGCCGCTTTGGGCGGTTATTTCAAGCCCAGCACGTCTTGCATGTCATACAAGCCGGGGGGCTGATTTTTAAGCCAAACAGCCGCACGCACCGCGCCCTGTGCAAACGTCATCCGGCTGGATGCCTTGTGCGTTAACTCAATGCGCTCACCAATGCCTGCAAACAACACCGTATGATCCCCTACCACATCGCCACCGCGCACTGTAGCAAAGCCAATCGTTTGGGGATCGCGCGCGCCGGTATGGCCTTCACGCCCGTAAACCGCCACCTCAGATAAGTTGCGGCCATAAGCTGACGCCACGGCCTCGCCTAAGCGCAAAGCGGTACCCGAGGGTGCATCGACTTTATGCCGATGATGCGCCTCGATTATTTCCACATCGTAGCCTTCGCCCAAAAGCTTTGCGGTTTGCGCCAATACGCCGAGCAACACATTCACGCCAATACTCATGTTGGGCGCGAATACGATAGCAATATCCTCGGCCGCTTCAACCAGCAGCGCTTTTTGTATCGCCGAAAAGCCTGTTGTGCCAATCACCATGGCACGCC
>DZCK01000090.1 GCA_022730245.1 Halothiobacillus neapolitanus | reverse complement strand
GGCTTTTGGCTCGTTTTGCGGCTTTTGGATCAGCAACTCGGCTCACCAAGGATTTGATCAGAGGCTCCCTAACGCCTAAATAAAATGGCAGGCCTGCTTAGGCTGAGCAAAAACAGCCGAGCCAAACGCTGCATGCATACAAATCAGCCAGAGAAGCCCAGTGGCTCAAACACAGCTGGGAACGGTTCACGAGCATGGCGGCAAGCCAGATTATGCGCATTTAAGCCGGATCCATTGCTCAGGCATGACGACCCTCTAACTATGCACGCCTAAGTTTTTCCTATCCGAAGGCCATAGCGCGGGTTTTGGCCGAATCGCAGGCTATCGCTTTCATCAACTAATGCAACCCAAGCCAACCGGCCAAAAGTTTGGGCTGATAGCTAAACAAATACCACGCCCCAACGGCCAGCATGAGCGCAATCACAAAGGCGATAAGCCCCGCAAAGTGCAAATTGGGATTGCGAACCATCTCGCCGGATTTAAGCTCACGTTGGCCGGTTATCATGGCTTGAACCAAAGGCTCATGCTTTTTGAACTGATAAAACGCGATTGCCGCTAAATGCAGGCCGATCAAACCAAGCAAAACATAAAAGTTAACTTCGTGGATATAGGTGAGCAGGTCTTGTGTGCGCTCGGAAACATAATCTGAAAATGGGCCTTCAGAATAGATTTGGTCATTAGCAAATAGACCCGTACCCAGCTGCACCATAATCACCAATAGCAAGGCCACAACCGAGAGTGCGCCCAGCGGGTTATGCCCTAGCGCCACCGTGTCGTCCGGCTTTTTCAAGTAGTGAATAATATGGGCAGGTCCCCGAATAAAGTGCCGAAACCGAGCGGTATCGCTGCCAATAAACCCCCAAATCAGTCGAAACACAATCAGCCCAATAAGTGCGTAGCCAATCGCCATATGCAGACTTAACCGATCGAGCACATCGGCGGTAAACCACAGGGCAAAAATACCGATTACGAGTAACCAATGGAATAAACGGGTGGGTAAATCCCACACTTTGACGCGACGAATTGCCGAAGTTTTAAAATCATTCATACCTAGTTCCCCCATATTGAAATCATGAAAAAAGGGGCTGTTTCTGCCCCTTTTTAACCTGCTTATTTGCCGAGCAACTGCGCTAATATCGCCGGATTCTCTAGTGTGGACACATCGCCCTGCGGCAACTCGCCCACCGCTATACCGCGCAATAAACGCCGCATAATTTTGCCCGAACGGGTTTTGGGCAGGTTATCGCCGAAGCGAATATCATCGGGCTTGGCAATAGGGCCAATTTGCTCGGCCACCCAATCGCGCAGGGTTTTAACCATGGCATCGGCGGCGGCACCCTCGGGGCGCTCCCTTTTGCACACCACAAACGCCATGATGGATTCACCCTTGATATCGTGGGGCTTACCGACCACCGCCGCCTCGGCAACCATCGGGTGCGCCACCAGCGCCGATTCGATTTCCATGGTGCCGAGGCGATGGCCGGACACATTCAGCACATCATCAATACGCCCCATAATCCAGAAATAGCCCGCATCATCACGGCGCGCCGAATCGCCCGCTAAATAATAGCCTTTGAGTTTTTCGGGGAAATAGCTGCGGACAAAGCGGGCATCATCGCCCCAAATGGTGCGAATCATTGAAGGCCAGGGTTTAGTGATAACCAAGTTACCGCCCTGATTAGGACCCACCGCCTCGCCATCATCATTCACAATCGCCGCCATAATACCGGGCAATGGCAAGGTGCAGGAGCCGGGTTTGGTGGCAATGGCGCCGGGCAGCGGGGCGATCATGTGCGCGCCGGTTTCGGTTTGCCACCAGGTATCGGCAATGGGGCAACGCGTTCCGCCAATCACGCGGTGATACCACATCCACGCTTCAGGATTGATGGGTTCACCCACGGTGCCCAGCAGGCGCAGGCTGGATAAATCTGACTGAGCAGGCAGCTCATCACCGAGTTTCATTAAGGCACGAATGGCGGTGGGCGCGGTGTAAAACACGCTCACTTTATGACGTTCGATCATCTGCCAGAAGCGCCCACCATCGGGATAAGACGGGATGCCTTCAAAAATAACTTGCGTCACACCGAGCGCAAGCGGGCCATAAGTCACGTAGCTGTGGCCGGTAATCCAGCCCACATCGGCGGTGCACCAATACACATCGTTATCGTTCAAATCGAACACCCAAGCGTTGGTGATTGCCGCGTTCACCAAAAACCCGCCCGTGGCATGCTGCACGCCCTTTGGCTTGCCGGTTGAGCCTGAGGTGTACAGCAAAAATAAAGGATGCTCGGCCTCAACCATCAAAGGCGGGCATTCGGCCACTTGATTTTGGCACAGGGCGCGCCAAGACACATCCCGCCCATCCACAAGCGTGGCTTGGCCAAGGCGTTCGAACACCACCACTTTTTCGATCGTTGGGCAGCCAGCTTCTAACGCTTTATCCACCGCCGCTTTAAGGGGAACCGCGCGCCCACCCCGCATGCCGCCATCGGCCGTGATAACGAGCCGCGCACCGGTATCATTCATGCGATCGCGCAGGGCTTCGGCTGAAAACCCCCCAAATACGACCGAATGAATCGCGCCAATCCGTGCGCAGGCCAACATGGCCATGCTGGCCTCGGGAATCATCGGCATATAAATAATGACGCGATCGCCTTGATTGATGCCCAGCGATATTAAGCCGTTGGCGAGGCGGGCCACGTCATCATGCAATTGCTGATAGGTAATTTCGCGCACACTGCCATCATCGGCCTCGGCAATGAAGGCGATTTTTTGGGCTTTCGCCGGTAGATGGCGATCAATGCAGTTCACCGAGGCATTTAAAGTGCCATCGGTAAACCAGCGATAATGCGGCGCATTTGTGGCATCCAGCACCGTTGAAAACGGCTTATCCCAAGTCACAAACTCAGTCGCCAAGCGCGCCCAAAATCCTTCATAATCGGCGCTCGCTTCGGCCACCAAGGCATCATAAGCCGCGCGCGAACCAATGCGCGCAGAGGCCGCAAAGGCCGGATTCGGCGGGAATACCCGATTTTCCGTTAGAATCGATTCGAGATTGTTCATAATTTATTCCTGAGGGGTTCGCGCCCGCCCGAAGCCCCTTGATAGGACAACTTAAGCGTAAGCCGTGGCAGCCAAAGCGTTAATAGCCCGCCATTTTGCCAAATGGCGCAGCATTTGACCATCGTTGTCATGGCTTAACCCACGCCGCAGGCGCCTAATCACAGAGAATTTTATTTAGATTTTTACGAGCTTTGCGTTTTATGAACACTGAACCCACCATTCCCAGCTTAAACACCACCGAATTATCACAACTGCTGCGGGAAACCTTGACCGCACCGCAGTTTGCCGTGCCACTCATGATTTGGGGCGCGCCGGGCATTGGTAAATCCGATTGCGTGCGCTCAGCGGCTGCGCGCTTAGGCTTGACGCTGATTGATTTACGCTTATCGCAATTAGAACCCACCGACCTGCGCGGCATCCCACTGCACGACAACGGCAAGGTGCGCTGGGCACCGCCTGATGAGCTCCCGAATGCCGAGCGCGATGGCGCGAGCGGTGTACTGTTTCTAGACGAAATCAATGCCGCCATCCCCTCGGTTGCGGCCAGCGCCTATCAGCTCATATTAGATCGGCGGCTGGGGGCTTATCACCTGCCAGATGGCTGGAGCATCGTCGCGGCGGGCAATCGGCTGGATGATCGCGGCATTACCTATGCCATGCCAGCACCCTTAGCTAACCGTTTTATGCACATCCACCTGCATGCCGACAGCACCGCGTGGCTCGATTGGGCCGCGCGCCACGACATTACCCCGTTGCTGCAAGCATTTATTGAAAGCGAACCCGAGTGGCTTACGCGCTTCGTGCCGGAACCTGAAACTAAAGCTTTTCCCAGCCCGCGCAGTTGGGTATTTGCACACCGAATTATCGCACGGCGCGGCCTGCTGGATGCCACCACCTTCGCGCACATTGCCGCCTGCGTAGGCTTGGCGGGGGCGGCAGCACTGCAAGCCTTTGCCGGCCACACCGCAGCGCAAAAAACACCCCTCGCCGCTTGGCTGGCAGCGCCGAACGTTTTAATGCAAATAACCGACTTGAATTTACAAATCGAAGCCGTGCAAGCCATTCGCAACGCCCTAGGGCAACAGCAAATCAACCTTGATGAAGCGCTCACCCTAGCCAAAAACCTACACGATGATGCGTTAAGTTTTGGCCTAATTGAACAGCTGCATCAAACCGTGGGCGATCGGTTGTTTGATGAACCCGCCTTTTCCCTATGGGTTGCCGCGCGCGGTGGCAAGCCACCCATGATGATGAACCCCACCTCGGCATGAGCGCAGCATGACCCCCTCTTTGCACCACGCGGGGCAAGCGCTCGATCAGTGGCACCGCCAGCGCGCGGCATTAAGCCGCCAATGGCCAAGTTTGCTCCAAGCACTCCCCCTGAAGGTTGTGTTGGTTGGGCGCGGCGGCGCCATCGGGCTTATCCCAGCCGCCGTGGTGTTGCATCACGACTGGCTCAATCAAGCCAGCGCGGATGATATTCAGCAAGCCTTGCTTCATTTAAGCGCGCATGCGGTTTTGGGGCACCGGCCTTGGCGCTGGCATCCAGCGGCACTCAATACACAGCTGGATACCGCCGCGCAAAATTTTCTTCGCCTACTCGGCATGGATGAAAAAATGAGCCTATGGCAAGCCGATCACCACGGCACCTGGCCCGACATCCCCATCGAACAACCAGGGGACAGCCTGATGGCGCGCGCCGCCGCACCAAAGCCGCCCCCCATTGATGCCACGCCACCGGCTGCAATCCAAACCGATGACCCAAGCCAGCCGCCTGCCGAAACAAGCGCCAAAGCCGAAGACTTAGCCGATTTTGATGCAGAGCAGGCCAAGCAAGTTCGACCGCAAAGCCAAATCGGGGGCTCGCGTCTCGCCGGAACCGCGCCCACAGCACCCAGCGCACCCGAGGTCGTTGCCATCCCTTGGCAAGCCGTGCTGCCCATTTGGCTTAGCCAACGGGCGTATCAGCATTGGCAATTTAACCGCCCCGCACGCAGGCAGGCCGCACCCTTTATTTTACCTCGGTTGGGCGGACGAGAACTGCATGTCGTACTGGCCATTGATGTCAGCGGTTCTATTGCCCCCGAATGGATCGGACAGTTTTTAAATGAAATCGACTCATTGCGCAATCAACTCCCCCTGCAACTGCGGCTTATCACCTGCGATAATCGAATTCATCGAGATGAGCGCCTGATTGGCATCACCCGCTGGACCGCCGTGCAGGGCGGCGGCGGCACCGATTTTCGCCCGGTGTTTGAGCGCTTGTACGGAGATGCCGCTGTCGATGCGCTGATTTATTGCACCGATTTAGCAGGGCAATTCCCCCAAGAGACACCGCGCTTCCCCGTGTTTTGGCTCGTACCGCACAGCCTGGGGCAACCCATCTCAGGATCGCCCAACGGGCTTAAACCGCCGCCGTTTGGGCGGGTGCTCTGCCCCTAAAGCACTGTTGATACCACACGTTAAGGATACCGCCGTGACCCCAACGCCCCCAACAATCGAGCCCGATGATGAACGCCACATTGACGCCTTCATCAATGCCTTATGGTTAGAGGAAGGCCTTAGCGTCAATACGCAATCGGCCTATCGCTCTGATTTACGACTCGTGGCAGCGGATGTTAAAAAACAGGGCGTCACTTTGTTGGCGCTATCGCCCGAGCATATCCCAAGCCTCTTTGCTGAGCGCCTAGCGGCCGGGCAATCGGCACGAACCATTGCGCGGCAACGCTCTGCATTGAAGCGTTTTTTTGGCTGGTTGCAGCGCCAAAATTTGCGCGCCGACAATCCCTCAAGCCGCATTGCCGCGCCCCGTTTGCCCCGCAGCTTGCCGCATGCGCTCTCGGAAGCTGACGTGCTCAATCTGCTGGCTGCGCCCAACCTCGCCGAACCCATAGGCCTTAGGGATCGCGCCATGCTGGAGCTCTTGTATGCGAGTGGTTTGCGGGTTTCGGAACTGATTGGACTGCAATTGGGTCAGATTAATCTTGTGCACGGCGTGGTGCGCGTGGCCGGTAAAGGCAATAAAGAACGCTTGGTACCCGTGGGCGATGAAGCCGTGGATTGGTTGGGACGCTATGCCCACACAGCGCGCCCGCTGCTCCTTGGGCGGCGAGAATCGAACGCACTGTTTGTCACCGAGCGCGGCGAGGGCATGACCCGCCAAGCCTTTTGGTATCGCATTAAACAACATGCACAAACGGCTGGGTTAGCCCGTCTACCTTCACCGCACACCTTACGCCACGCCTTTGCCACCCACTTATTGAATCATGGTGCCGATTTACGGGTGCTGCAAATGCTCCTGGGGCACTCGGATTTATCCACCACCCAAATTTACACGCATGTGGCCACCGCGCGATTGAAAGCCTTGCACACCGAGCACCACCCCCGAGGATAAGTTATGCTTATCGACAATTTTTAAGCCCATAACATCAAGAGAAACTCGCCATGACATTTTCCCGCGCACTCACCCTAAGTGCTCTTATTGCCTCAACCCTCACACTTTCGATGCAAGCAGCATGGGCTGCCCAAGCCAACATCCAGGCCGATGAGCAAGTCATTCGCAAAAGCCTAAGCCAAACCATGGCCAGCCTGCCGATCGACACCCTCACGCCCACACCGGTTAAAGGCATCTACCAAATTACCTCACAGGGCCAAGTGGCTTATGTCACAGCCGATGGTAACTACCTGTTTGCAGGCAATTTACTGGACTTAAAAAATCAGGTGAATTTAACCGAGCAGGTTAAAAATAAAGAACGCTTGGCCGTACTCAAAACTGTACCCGCCAGCCATAAAGTGGTTTACTCGGCCGATGGCGAGAAAAAAGCCACCCTCACGATTCTGACCGACCCGACCTGCCCTTACTGCGAAAAACTGCACCGTGAAATCCCCGCGCTGCAAAAAGCCGGCATTGAGGTGCAAACCATTTTGACCCCGCGTGCGGGTGCCGGCTCGCCGGGGTTTGTGGAATCATCACAAATCATGTGCGGCAAACAGCAGCAAGCTGATATTGATAGCGCCATGGCGCGCAAACCCTTAACGGGCGCGGCCTGCCAAGATGCGATGATTAATGACAACATGCAATTGGCAGAGAAGCTCGGCATGAGTGGCACGCCCTACATTATTTTACCCGATGGCAGTGCCGTACCCGGCTACCGCCCCGCAGCGGCCTTAATTGCCGTGGTAAGTGGCAAGGCGAACCCCGCACAATTGCAATAAATAAAAGCCGCCTAGGCGGGCGGCTTTTTAGGGAACCTCTGATTGAATCCTTGGTGAGCCGA
>DZCK01000214.1 GCA_022730245.1 Halothiobacillus neapolitanus | reverse complement strand
GGCGTAGTCTGCACCTCTGCCTTGCGCGCCTTGAATGCTTTTTTGAGCGCCCCGACAATCAGTGAACCATGATCGCGCTCCAGTGCATACACCTTGGCCGTGGCCGCCTGCACGGACAGGCGCGCCGGATCACCGGCATATACGCCAGAGACGAAAGGATCAATCGCCCAGTCCAAAAATTCCTGCCCCAAACGACGGCGCACAAATTCGGCCACACTTTCTTCGTGCTTCGCGCGTCCGATAAATGGCTCGGCAAGCAAACGGAATTTCGCGGCAGGCGAAAACAGCTTCGTGGTCAAAAACGCTGGCGGCGAACCGGGAAGCTGCACAGCCTGGCCATCACGCACCACATAACGCCGATTGGCTTCGGTATTAGCCTCGCGCACCTCGGCACGCAAGTCCAAACCATCAATCAAAGCAGCAATCGCCGGATCATTGTCCAGCAAGGTATTCGGCCCCGCTTCCAGCAGAAAACCCTCGTGCATCAAGGTTTGCACATTGCCTCCGGCTCGCCCGCTCGCCTCCAGCACCGCGACACGATGCCCATGCTGTTGCAGGAAAAACGCGGTACTCAAACCCGAAATACCGGCTCCAATGACCAAAGTTTGTATGTTATCCATCACGCCCATTCCCCGACTTGCTCAAAGCCAAAACTGCTTTTGTTACTGCAACAGACTAACAGCTACATTAAATGTCTGCGCAGCATTACACCCCACTGCGCCCAAGCCAAACCGCCCAGCACCAGCAGTGTTCCCAGCATCGCCGCCAGCGACAACACCTCACCCTCAAACCACCACCCTAACCACAAGGCCAACACCGGTGCGAGCAAAGTCACCAAACCCATTAATGATGCGGGCAAATGCCGTAATGCAAAGAAAAACAACATAAAGCCGAACACCGAGCCGAACACGGCAAGATAGACAATCGCCCCCCAAGAACGCCCGCTGACCTCCTTCGGCCACAGCTCACCCGCAGGCGCAAACCCCAACCACACCAGTAAAAATAGTACCGCAGCAGCCCACAACGCCCCCACACTGGTCACACTACCCGAAATCGGCGCGTTGACTTTTTTCACCAGCACCGTGCTCAGCGCATGAATAAACGCGCTCCACAACATCACGATCACAGCCCAGCCACCCACGCCTTCCAGACTGAGCTGCTCGTGAAAAATCAGCCCCAGCCCGGCAAACGCCAATAGCAAACCGCCCAACCAATAGCCATTTAGCGTGCGCTCACCCAACACCCAGGCCGCCAACAGACTTGTAAACAAGGGTGCCGTGCCAAACAGCACCGACACCATGCCACTGGCCAAATGTTGCGCAGCCCAATACGTACCCAACATGCCGCCAAAAATCGCCAGGCTACCCGCTGCGTAAGCCATCAAGGCACGCGGTGCAAACGACATGCGCTGCCCCAACAACCACAACACAGGCAGAGCCAGCAGCGCCCCCAACACCATACGCGCCGTCACGCCAAATAAAAAACCACCCCCTGCCCCGCTCCACTGAATCCCCAGCGGCGTAGTTGCCCAAATCAGCACCACAGCGACATAGGCAAACCCCAGGCGGGCACTGCTGGGCTGCGTCACGCCAAAATCATCCGCTTCAAGCGACCCACAACG
>DZCK01000008.1:21856-29352 GCA_022730245.1 Halothiobacillus neapolitanus | reverse complement strand
GACCCTCGCCCAGCTAAATTTTCGCGACGATTCCTAAAGTCCGACAGGCTCCTAGTAGCGGCATTGGGCGGGCATTGGCTGATGAACTGGGGTTGCGGGGTGATTCTGTCGTGGTCTCGGCGCGCAGTATGGCGCCATTGCTGGAGCAGGCAATTATTCAGCCGCAACGCATCATGCCCATTGCGGTTGATGTGACCGATTTGACGAGCTTGGCGCAAGCACTCACCCAAATTTTGATGCACTGGGGGCGGGTCGATCGTGTGATTTTAAATGCCGCAGATTATGCACCTATGGGCTTAGCGGAATTTGATCCCGCCTTGTTTGAGCGTTTGATGCGCATTAATTTTATGGGGGTGATTCATGGTATTGAGGCGGTGCGTGCCTATTTTTTAGCGCGCGGAACCGGGCAAATTATTATAACAGCCAGTGTGGCGGGTTTTCGGGGCTTACCTTATGCGGCGCCTTATGGCGCCACCAAAGCGGCGCTCATTAATATGGCGGAATCATTGGCGCCAGAGTTTGCCGCCCAAGGTGTTCAGTTGCGCGTGATAAGCCCAGGCTTTGTGCGCACGCCGATGACGTCTAAAAACACCTTTACTATGCCGGGTATTATTGAGCCGGCGCAGGCCGCTGTGCATATAGCGCGTCAATTAGAGGGCAATCGGTTTGAATTATTGGTGCCCCGTGGGTTTGGTTGGCTTATGAAGCTTATTCGCGTTTTGCCCTACCCGATTTTTTTGCTTTAACTCGACGGATGCTAAAAAAATGACGATCCCGCCAGGGCAAGCCCCGGTTATAACGAAGGCGATCAAACAGTTCGTGCGCGTGATGAGCTCGCTTACCGCCGATAACTTGTCTGAATTAACATCGCTTTTTACCGAATCGGCGCGATTCAAAGATCCCTTTAACGATGTGGTTGGCCGCGAGGCGATTAAGCGGGTTTTTGCGCATGGCTTTAAGCAATGCCCCGCGCTGCGATTTGTGGTGGATGACATTGCGCCTGTCGCCCCGAACGATTCCGCGGCTGGCGTGGTGTTTTTTTATTGGCGGTTTCTTTGCGGCGGGCTTGCGGCCGCGCCTGATGCGCTCTCAATAACCGGCGTGAGCCGAGTGGTGTTCGATGCGGAGGGGCTGGTCTGCGCGCATATCGATTTTTGGGATCCGGCTGAGCAGTTATACAGCCGGGTGCCCGTGCTGGGTGGATTGATGAGGTGGATTCGACAGCGTTTGTCTGCGCGGTAACCGGCTAACGGGCTTGACCAATTTTGATGCGCAGGCTATTTTTACGCCACTATGTTGATTACTGCTTCCTCACCACGGAGTTATTTTGCGCTGAACAGCTCTGTTCTGGCGCGCTTGGGTGATCGTTGCAGCCTGCGTCGACTGCCGTGCTACGGCAAATAATTCAATCGACCTGACGAGGCTAAACGTACCTTACAAATCCCCCTTTAAATTTCGCATCGACAGCGCGATAAACCGCCTGTCGTGGAGTCAGCGTGATGAATCAGTCAACACAAATCCCTCATTTAATTATTTTTGATACCACCTTGCGTGATGGTGAGCAAAGCCCGGGCGCCGCCATGACCCGCGATGATAAGTTGCGTATCGCGCGCCAATTAGAGCGCTTAGGTGTCGATGTCATCGAAGCGGGCTTTGCCGCCGCCAGCGATGGTGATTTCGCCGCGATTCGGGCAATTAGCGAAACCATTGAAAACAGCACGATTTGCTCGCTTGCCAGAGCTAATGAGCGCGATGTGCGCCGCGCGGGCGAGGCCATTGCGCCTGCCAATCGCAAGCGCATTCACACCTTTATTGCTACCAGCCCCATCCACATGGAAAAAAAGCTCCGCATGACCCCCGATGAGGTAGTCGAGCATGCCGTGAAGGCGGTGACATTGGCCCGAACCTATACCGATGATGTCGAATTTTCAGCCGAAGATGCGGTGCGCTCCGAGATGGATTTTTTGGTGCGGGTGTTTGAGGCAGCCATTGAAGCCGGCGCCACCACCTTAAATGTGCCGGATACGGTGGGCTATTCCACGCCAGCCGAATGGGGCGCGCGGATGGCGGAGTTAATTGCCCGCACGCGCGGTGGTCATCAGGTGATTTGGTCTACCCATTGCCATAACGATTTAGGCATGGCGGTCGCCAACTCGCTTTCAGCTGTGTTGGCAGGCGCGCGGCAAGTGGAGTGCACCATTAACGGTTTGGGCGAACGGGCGGGCAATGCCTCGCTGGAAGAGGTGGTGATGGCGGTGCGCACGCGGCGTGATGTATTCGGGGTCGATACCCGCATTGATGCGACTCAAATTGTGCCGATTTCCAAATTGGTTTCGACCATCACGGGATACCCCGTGCAGCCGAATAAAGCCATTGTGGGCGCGAACGCTTTTGCGCATGAATCGGGCATTCATCAAGATGGGGTGCTTAAACACCGCGAAACCTACGAGATTATGCGTGCCGAAGATGTGGGCTGGAGTACGAATAAATTATCCTTGGGTAAATTATCGGGTCGTAACGCGTTCCGCTCACGTTTGGTGGAACTTGGCATTGAGCTTGCGAGCGAAGAGGCATTAAACGATGCGTTTCGTCGTTTCAAAGATTTGGCCGATAAAAAGCGCGAAATTTTTGATGAAGATATTCAAGCTTTGGTCTCTGAAGTTCACGAAGATCAAGTCGAACGGCTTAAATTGGTTTCACTCAAGGTCTGCTCCGAAACCGGTGAAGTGCCAAGCGCGCACTTGGTTATTGCCCTTGATGGGGTGGAGAAATCAGCCACCGCTCAGGGGGCAGGGCCAGTGGATGCCGCGTTTGTATGCATTGAATCCATCATGCAATCTGGTGCGACCTTGCAACTGTATTCGGTTAATAATATTACGAGCGGCACCGATGCCCAAGGCGAGGTGAATGTGCGCTTAGAACGAGCTGGGCGCATTGTAACGGGGCAGGGGGCCGATACGGATATTGTGGTGGCCTCGGCTAAAGCGTATCTCAATGCCTTGGATCGGTTGCATAAACCGGCCGAACGCGCGCATCCGCAAATGGGGAATGTGTGATCGGCACCTTGCATTCGGCGCCCAAGTATCGGTGGGTGCCATGACCGCATCGCTAACCCGCGCTGCTGCGCTGGCGTGGTTGGGTATTGAACCGTGGTTTGTGCGCAAACCTAATTTGCAGCGCGGGTTTTCTTCTTGGGTGGCGGTGCCATCACAATCACTCGATGCCAGCGCGCTTTTGGCGAATCCCTCGGGCTTTGGTTCGCTTGCTCAAGGGGCGGAGGACGGAGCAAATCAGGCAGCGGCTCCGGCCTGTGTTGAGTCCATCACTTGCATTGCCCCAATCTCGCCCTCCGCAGCCTGTGTGCATGCGGAGGGCGAGATTGTGTTTTTTGCCACGCCAGAGGCCGCCACCGATGTGTTATGGCTAAATATCCAGCGGAGTATCCCCCCTGCCTACACCCTGCGGCACTGTGCTGCGGCCAGCGTGGCAGACACGCGGATTGAATTGGGCGGGCAGGTCTGGCCGCTTAGCACGTTACGGGCACAGGCCGCCGAGAAAAAACGCCTATGGCGATTGCTTGTCGGGATTGCCGTATGACAAGATCGCGGCAACCCTTGGGCGCAGAGCCTGCCCTGCGGGGTGATTCGATTCGTATTTTGGGGCTGGATGAAGAAGATTTGCCTGCCATTGAGCAAATTGAGCACCGTGCGCATCTGTACCCGTGGTCCAATCGGGTGTTTCGAGACTGCATCAGTTCGGGTTATTTGCTGGATGGCGCTTTCGATGGGCCAAATTTACTGGGGTTTAGTGTGGTCATGCCGATCTTAAGCGAATGGCATGTATTGAATTTATGCGTTGATCCGCCGCTGCAACGACAGGGGGTGGGGCGATCGTTACTGCGGTTTGTTATTGAACAAGCCCACCAGTCTAAGATTCAGAGCTTATGGCTGGAGGTGCGGGTGAGTAACGCCCCCGCGCGGGCGCTGTATGCGGGGCATGGTTTTGCCCAGGTGGGATTGCGCAAGGGCTATTATCCGGCCAAAAATGGTCGTGAAGATGCACTGGTGCTTACCTGCGAACTTTAACCGCCTATTCGGCTCTCAAAGACACGCTAATTTATCCTTTGAAGCCCGCACGGGGTATCAATTTCAACGGCATTTCGCCCTATTCTTGGATAACACGATGAGAAAATATCTTCTGTTGATGGGCTTGCTTGCCAGCACAACCCCCGTGTGGGCGGCAGGTCAAGCCGTATTGCAATCGAATATCAATGGAAAAATCGAGCAAGCGCAGCTGGCATGGCTCAGCGATCAGCAATTGCGTATGGATATTGCGCGCCCACCGGCTGAAATTTTGCTCGAACACGGCGCCCTATATGCCATTACCCAAATTGCGGGCATGCCCATTGTGGCTAACGTGGCCGATGTGGATCAGATGGCGCGTGCCCTCGGGCAGGGTGCGGGGTTTAGTGGTCAAATCGATAAACAACTGGCCAAATCCGTGCGCGCTTTTGAGGCAACGGGGCGTAATGAAACAGTGGCTGGCATTGTTGGGGCGGTTTATCGAATCACCTGGCAAGATAATCAAGGCAAATTGCATACCGATGAAGCCGTGCTCACCAAAAATGCCACCGTGGTTGAGCTAAGTCGCGCATTGCAAAATTTGAGTATTGCCGCACATAAAGGTTGGGATGCGCGGAGCGCCGAGATATTGCGTAAAGGCTTTGGTGTTTTACGTTACGGCAAAGATTATGAGCTGCGTTCGGTGAGCGCGCAGCCTCCTTCTGCCACCGCTTTGGCCTTGCCTGCGCAATCAATTGATGTGCAAAAACTCATCCAAGGATTTACGGGCGCGCAATAAATTTAACTGAGCTTGCCCGCCTCATAGCTTGGTTGAAAAATGGTAATGATTGATCTTGCTCGGTATATTTGTACACTGTCACCGGTTTTACACAATGCGTTGATGCTTTGTTGATTGAAAAGCGCGCGTGATATCAATCGGAGAAATGGCCCATGCAGATTCATGCAGTCCCCGTACTGAACGATAATTACGTTTGGCTGATCGAGGGGGGGCAACGTCAGTGCATCGTCGTTGATTTAGGCGATGCACAGCCTGTGCTTGCCGCTATCGATGCGCTTGGCTTAACTGTGCAGGCAATTTTACTCACCCACCATCATGCCGATCACACCCAAGGCATTGCAAAATTTCGTGCGCGCCATTCTGTCCCTGTCTATGGTCCGGCCACGGAAGCGCAGCGCTGGGTAACCCACCCCTTAGCCGATGGCGATATCGTCAACTTGCCGCAGATCGGCGCATTTTCGGCTTGGTTAACGCCCGGGCATACCCTTGGGCACTTAAGTTACCTTACCTACGGCGCCGCCTTTACCGGTGATACGCTGTTCTCTGCTGGCTGCGGGCGATTATTTGAGGGGACGGCTGCGATGATGCTGGCAAGCTTGGATCGCCTTGCCACCTTGCCCGATGCCACACAAATCTACTGTGGGCACGAATACACTGCCGATAATCTGCGATTTGCGCAATTTGCCGAGCCTGAAAACACGGCCATTGCCGAGCGCATTATTGCCGTGGCTAAGGCCGCCGCCTTGGGGCAGCCGAGTGTGCCTGTTCGTTTGGCCGAAGAGCGGCAAACCAATCCATTTTTGCGCATTCGCACGCCCTTGTTGCGTCAGGGGATTGAGACGTTCGCCCATCAAAAATTGAACGATGCGGCGGCGTTTGGGGCATTGCGTCGATGGAAGGATGAATTTGATGGTTTATCTCCTTTGTAATTAATCGTTGTTTTAAATTTAGTGTTTAATTTAAAAAATAAATAGTTCGTTTAATTTTAGGTTTTTATTTTGTATAAATATTTTTCGTTTCGTATTGTATTATTTTTATTTATCCCTATTGTACTTACGCTGGGTGGTTGCGCTAATTTGCCTAAACCCGATGCGGATACATTAAATCAGCCGCAATCTGAAAACACATCGGCGGCTACGAATGATTCTATTGATTATGGTATTTTGCCGGCCATTAATTCATCCGCTCAAAGCGAGCGCCGTGCCGCTTGGATGAATGATGGCAATTTATGGCATTATATTGCGGCAAGATTTACCCTGCCCATTCCGAATAATGCCCGGATACAAACGCAATTGGCTTTTTATGCAAGCCATGTCGATTATTTACAGCGGGTCACTGAACGGGCATCCCCTTATTTGCACATGATTGTCAAAGATTTGCAAGAAAATGATCTGCCCTTAGAGCTGGCGCTCTTGCCCATTGTGGAGAGTGCCTATCGGCCGGAAGCGGTTTCTACCAGTAATGCGGCCGGCATTTGGCAGTTTATTCCCAGCACGGGAACGCATTTTGGTTTACAGCGCACCACTTGGTATGACGGGCGCCGCGATATTAAAGCCTCCACGGAAGCGGCTGTGCAGTATTTTTCTCGGTTGCGCGTCATGTTTAATGATGATTGGCCGGTTATTATCGCCTCTTATAATGGCGGCGAGGGAACCTTGCAAAAAGCGATAGATTATAATCAATCCAAGGGGCTGCCGACCGACTTTTGGAGTTTAACCAAGATTAGCCAAGAAACGGCAGATTATCCTGCGCGGCTATATGCTTTAATTATTATATTTAGCAATCCTGAAAAGTTTGGGTTTAACCCGTATCCCGTGCCAAACGCTTCGGTATTGACTGAAATTAAACTCAATAAGCCGATTAATTTAAGCAAGCTTGCCACCTTGACGGGGGTATCGCACGAGGAGCTTTATCGCTTAAATCCTGGTTTCGATAAACTTATTACAGGGCCTGCCTCGGCGAATTTGCTGGTGCCCAAAGGCTTGGCCGATCAATTTACACCCAGCGCGATGGAGGCGGCTGAAAAGTCGGCCATTGATTGGGGGCGCTATACGCTGCGTCGCGGAGATAACTTTCATAAAGTGGCTTACCGATATGGCTGCGATGCCGATGAATTAATTAAGGTGAACCGCTTAAGCTCGGCTTACGCTCGTCCGGGTGAAACCATTCTTGTTCCCTTGGGGCGAGGCGAGAAAGCGCGCTTAGCCAGTGGTGCCGATCGAATGTATACCGTGCAATCGGGGGATTCCCTTTGGGGTTTGGCGCGCCGTTTTAATATGGAACTGGCCGATTTGCAGCGAATGAATGGCCTTAAAAAGAAAGAGGAGATCAAACCGGGGCAAAAGCTGATGGTCGCCTCGGCGGGGCGTGAACCGGAACCCGCTCATGCCGCACGCGCGGTGCTTAAAACCCCGCGTGACCCCCATCAGGCTAAGCCCGCTGCACACAAAACCAAATCACGGGGCGCTAATCATTACACGGTGAAAAAAGGCGATACCTTGTGGAATGTGGCGCAGCGCTTTTCAACGACAGTGACGGAAATTGCCTCAGCTAACCGGATTCAAACCAATAGGGCCTTAAAGCCAGGGCAAGTTTTGGTTATTGCCAGCCAATAAGCTCATCCCAATAAGCTCATC
>DZCK01000008.1:0-21756 GCA_022730245.1 Halothiobacillus neapolitanus | reverse complement strand
GCCAGGGCAAGTTTTGGTTATTGCCAGCCAATAAGCTCATCCCAATAAGCTCATCTGAGGTTCTCAGGCTGGCTGGGTCGCGGGTGAGTGGGTGAGATGGTCGGCAAGATGATGCAGATCGCTGTGGGCACGAACCCTGAAAACCGGCGGCGGTGGGGTGTTGGGCATTAATTGGGGCAGCCAAGCTTGCAGCGCCGCTGCGTTATCTGGCGCTGCTGGCTGTGGCGTATTGGGTGGCGCTCCGGCATTTAAAACAATGCCCGCCAGGGGTATGCCGCGCTGAAACAAGGCTTCTATGGCACAGAACAGGGCGCTGAGCGTGCCGAGCTCATCGGGGGCAATCAGCAAAACAGGCAAGGCGGTGTAGCGTGCCAGTTCAACGTTTAGGCTGTCTTCTGTGAGTGGGGAAAGCAGGCCGCCTGCGCCTTCAATGATCCAGTATTCCGCTTGATGCCCCACCGTTTGGGCGGCTATCGGGGCGGGTAAATGGGGCGCTATATCGGTAATAAAGCGCAGGGTTTTCCCTTCTTTTATTGCCGCTTGCGGTGCCGCGATTGCGGCGCTAAAGCGCCAAGGGCAAACCCTGCTCAAAGGTTCAGTTTGGCCAGCTGCTTGCCACAGCGCGGTGGCATCGGCGGGGATGCGTTCATTGTGTTCTGTTTTATCTGCCGAATTTTGGGTTTGGCACCCAGTTTCAACAGGTTTACGAACCCGCAGGCACGCGCCCCGCGCCCTGAGCGCTGTAATTAATCCGCACCCCACCCACGTTTTGCCGACCCCTGTGTTGGTGGCCAAAATAACCCATCCTTTAGGCGCCCGTGACGATGGCGCGCGGCGCGGCGTTTGATTCATGGCGGTCTGCACGGCGGGGCGACCCTTTAGGCGCTGGCGGGGTCGAGGGTGAGACGGCGTTCCGCTTCTTGGTAGCGGCTGCGGGTTTTTTCGACAATATCGGCCGGAATATGGGGGCCGGGGGCTTGTTTGTTCCAGTCGAGGGTTTCAAGCCAGTCGCGCACAATTTGCTTATCGAATGACGGGGGGCTTATGCCCTCATGATATTGATCGACCGGCCAAAAGCGGGAAGAATCTGGGGTGAGCGCCTCGTCGATTAAATGCAGTTGGCCGTTCGAATCTAGGCCAAATTCAAATTTGGTATCCGCAATGATAATGCCGCGTTGGAGCGCAAAAGCGGCGGCTTCAGCGTAGAGGCGAAGGGCGGTGTGCCGCACCTGCTCGGCTAGGGCTAATCCTAAAAGCCCTGTGGTGGTCGCAAAATCAATATTTTCATCATGCGCACCCACGGCGGCTTTGGTGGCTGGGGTGAAAATGGGTTCAGGCAAGCGGGCTGCTAGGGCTAATCCGGGTGGCAGGGTGATGCCGCAGACCGCGCCCGTGGCTTGATAGTCTTTAAAGCCGGTGCCAATCAAATACCCGCGTACAACCGCTTCAATGGGCAATGCTTTAAGCCGTTTTACGATGAGGCTACGCCCTTCGAGCGGTGCACGTTCATCGGGATTGGGGATGATTGATTCGAGGGATTGATCGGGGACTAATTGATTGGGGATGATGTGTTGGGTTCGGCTAAACCAAAATTTCGAGATGGAGGTGAGCAGTCGGCCTTTATCTGGAATGGGCGTGGGTAAAATCACATCAAAGGCCGAAATCCGATCGGTGGTGACAATCAGTAACCGATCCGCATCAATAGCGTATAAATCGCGTACTTTGCCGCGATGCAACAAAGTGAGTGCGCTGATCTTGGATTCGAGTAGGGGCGTGGTGTTTTTTTGCATGGCGAGTATCATAGTTAGGGTGTTAATGTTTTTAGCGCGTAGGGTCGTTATTGTAATAGAGGCCTTGAGATTCCGGCAGAGGTTTCCTCTGTGATGCGGTGCAATTTAGGGCGGTTTTTATGATGGGTAACGGGGGGGTATGCCGCGAATTTTTTCTTTTGGGTTGGGATTATTTTTATTTTTAAGCTGTGCTGTGGCAGAAGCGAATTTTACCCTGCCCTATGGTACGCAAGGCAATGAGTTGGATGTTTCGGTTATCGGCGACATCCAGCCGGATGCCCAAACATCGGCAGATAAGCTGGTGGCTCAAAACGCGCCGCTCATTTTGTGGTTCACTAATCAATATGGGCGAGTGATCGGCGAGCAAGCCCTAGCGCATGCCCTTGCTCGGCGGGGTGCCACGGTTTGGCTGGTTGATTTGCTGAATTCACTGCTTTTGCCGCGTTCAAACGATGCGGTACGCGATTTGCAGGGGCAGAGTGTGGCCGCCTTGATTGCGGCGGGGGTTAAAACGGGTCATCCGGTGACCGTGGTGGGTTTGGATCGGATGGCGGTGCCTATTTTGCGTGGCTTGCGAACGTGGCAGGCCGGCGCGCGCAAAACCAAGGCGGTGGCTGGGGCGGTGTTGTTGTTTCCCAATTTGTACCGTGGCACGCCGGTTGCGGGTGTTGCGCCAAGTTTCTTGGGCATTGTATCGGCCACCAATATGCCGGTGATGATTTTGGAGCCTGAGCGCGGGGTGAATCGTAATCGTTTAGGCACCTTGCTGGATACGTTGCAAGGGGCAGGCAGCGCCACCTTTGCCCAGATTATTCCGGATGTACGGGATTATTTTCCACTGCACTTGCATACCCCGCAAAACGAAACGCTTAAATCGGTGGCTCAATTTATGAAACCCCATGAAGCGTTAGCGTTTCAAGCTTTGCCGGCTGAAATTCTTGAGTCGAGTCAATTGTTGGCACAGACCAATCATCCCACGACGGTATTGCCCTTAAACGAAACCTTGGAAAAACCCATCCAGCAGCAGTTTGGCTTGGTTGCCGTGCCCAATACGCCCGCACCAAATTTTGCTTTGCCGGATTTGAGCGGGCGCATTTATCGTTTAACAGATCGGGTGGTGGCAGATCGGCCTAAAGTCACCTTAGTTAATTTTTGGGCCAGCTGGTGCCCGCACTGCATTGAAGAAATTCCCTCCATGAAGGCTTTGGCTGAAGCCTACCCAGCCACGCAATTGCAGGTGTTGTCGATCAACTTTAAGGAAGCGCGCGATCAGGTTGCTGCGTTTATCAAGCCATTCGGCGTCTCGTTTCCCGTGCTGATTGATCGGCAAGGTGATGTGGCAGCGCAATGGGGTGTTTTCGCATTTCCCAGTTCATTTTTGGTTGATGCACAAGGGCGCATTCGTTATTCGGTCAATGCTTCGATTGATTGGAATACGCCCCAAGTTAAAGCCATTATTAATCAGATGATTCAAGAGCAAACTTCGCCGAACGCAAAGGGATCAAAGCCCTTGCCGCCGGCAAAATAGGTGCATTGTGCCGTATGAGGGTGTCATCGATAGATGAGATCGGGCGCAGGCCTGCGACACTAAGGTATGATGGCGCCCCTTAAATGACAGGTTGGGATAGGCTTCATGCGCGTGCTGGGGATTGAAACATCGTGTGATGAAACGGCCATCGCTATTTATGATACCGAGCGGGGTTTGCTCGCTAACCAAATTCACTCGCAAACTGAGGTGCACGCGCGATTCGGTGGCGTGGTGCCCGAGCTTGCCGCGCGCGATCATGTGCGTAAATTGCCGATTTTATTGCGTGCCGCATTAACCGAGGCGCAGATCAGTCGTGGCGAGATTGATGCCATCGGTTATACCCAGGGCCCCGGTTTGCAGGGCGCCTTAATGACCGGAGCCGCGTTTGCCAAAGGCTTATCGCTCGCGCTCAATTGCCCTGCACTAGGCGTGCACCATCTAGAAGGGCACGTATTGGCGCCCTTCCTCATGCAGCCCCGGCCTACCTATCCTTTTCTTGCCTTGTTGGTTTCTGGCGGGCATACCCAGTTGATTGGCGTTGAGCGTTTGGGGGGCTACACCTTGCTCGGCGAAAGTATTGATGATGCGGTGGGCGAGGCGTTTGATAAATCGGCAAAATTGATGGGTTTGGGGTATCCCGGTGGCGCCGCCCTTTCGGCGTTGGCGCAGCAAGGCCGGACAGACGCAGTGCATTTTACCCGCCCGATGGTTGATCGACCCGGGTTGGATTTAAGTTTCAGCGGGCTTAAAACAGCGGTATCACTTGCCGTCGCTCATGGCTACCCGCACGCCGATGTGGCCGCCTCGTTCGAGCAGGCTGTGATTGATACCTTAGTGATAAAAATCAAGCGCGCCCTTGAACAAACCGGATACACCCAATTAGTGCTGGCGGGCGGTGTGGCCGCCAACCAACCCTTGCGCGCGCGGCTGAAAATCTTAATGGAAGCGCGGGGCGGCACGGTATTTTATCCCCCGCCCATTTTATGCACCGATAATGCAGCCATGATTGCTTTGGTGGCGGCGATGCGGCTGGGGCAGGGTGAGCGCGATGCCACAATGGGCTTTGAGGTATTTCCCCGTTGGCCATTAAGCGCGATGGCGGTGCCGAACTAAGCTGGGGGCTTTGATTTTTGGCCAATACGCGATTCCTCGCCCCGAATTAAACGGCGAATATTCGCTTGATGCCGCCAAATGAGGATAAAAGCCATGATGCTGATGGCGATCATCGAAGGGGCTTGCGTTAAATACTGCGCCGCCAAGGCCGCAACCAGTGCCGCTAAAACAGCAGCAAGTGAGGAGTAGCGGGTTAACCACGCGGTGATAAGCCAAGTGCTGATGGTCATTAACCCCACGATGGGGTTGAGCGCGAGTAAGGCGCCTGCGGCGGTGGCCACACCTTTGCCGCCTTTAAAGCCGAAAAATACCGGATAAATATGCCCAATAAAAGCCGCAATTGCCGCGATGGCTAAAGCGATTTCAGGCGCATGGAATGCGCGTAAAACGAGCACGGGTAACAATCCTTTAGATAAATCACCCAATAGCGTAATTAAAGCCGCCTTTTTACCGCCTAACCGCAAGACATTGGTCGCACCCGGATTGCCCGAGCCTGCGAGCCTTGGATCGGGCAACTTAAATAAGCGTGATACCAACACGGCGCTCGCAATTGAGCCGATGAGATAGCTTAAAATGGCAATACCGATCAAGCTCGGCCAAGATAAATAATCCACAGTAAATTCCGTTAAGGTAACAATCAATGATAGGCGCGCATTATCACGAGTTTGAGTGCAAAAGCGCAAATGACTAAACCGCAATCAGCGCATCCAATCATTGTGCTGGTTTCGGGGTGGTCGTTTACGCGCGATATGTGGCAGCCGCTAATCAATGAGCTGAGGTTGCAAGGCGTGCCGAGCGGCCACCTCATCACCGTTGATTGGCTAGATTTAGGACGTTGGCTTTTTTGCGATGCAGCCTGTCCGGTGCCTATGGTGCTGTTATCGGGTGATGTGCGCTGGCTGGGGTGGTCGCTTGGGGGTAGCTTACTACTCGATGCTTTGGCACGGCAAAAAATTCAGCCGGCACGCGCAGTCATTGTGAGCACATCGCCCAGGTTTTTGGCTAACAATGCCGGCCAAGCCCCCTGGCCGGGCATTTCCCACGCGAATTGGCGCGCGCTGCGCCAGCAGGTGCAACGCGATGCACCGAGTGCTTTGGCGCAATTTGATCGTTGGTTGCATTTGCCGTCATTAACGTGCCGCCAAACACAGGTGGTCGATTTGGTCTTAGGCCTTGATTGGCTTGCCAAGATTGATCAGCGCGCTTGGCTGCCTCATGCGAAGATGCCCATTTGCTGGGTCGATGGGGGGCAAGACCCCTTACTGCCAAAGACGAAAGAGGGCTTAACTTGGCGCCAAAGCTTTGGCGAACAGCGCGTGGTTTTTGGGGTAACGCACCCCGAGGCAGGGCATGATCTCCCGTGGTCGCACCATAAGCAGTTAACCCAATGGCTTCTTGTCAGCGAAAAATATTTATTAGAGATGCGTCATGTTTGATTACACCCAAGTTCGCCATCGATTCAATAAAGCCTGCCACAGTTACGATCGCTATGCCGTGGTCCAGCAAGAAGTGGGGCGACGGATTGACGAGCGTTTCGAGTGGCTAAAATTATCGCCCAACCGCATTTTGGATTTAGGTGCGGGCACGGGGCAAATGACACAGTTGCTTCAAAAACGGCATCCCAAAGCACAGGTGGTGGCGCTCGATTTGGCCGAAGTCATGCTCAGTCAGGTGCCCAAAACGGGTCGGATTTTTAAACAGCGTCGGGTGGTGTGTGCCGATATGCACCAACTGCCATTCCCCGCCGGTTCGTTTGATATTGTGGTATCCAATTTTGCGCTCCAGTGGAGCCATGATGTGCGTTTAGTGATGGCCGAAGTGGCGCGCGTTTTGGTTTCAGGTGGGGCTTTTGTTTTTAGTACCTTAGGGCCCGATACCTTGCTTGAATGTCGTCTGGCGTGGTCTAAGCTAGACAGCAAAATGCACGTGCATGGCTTTATTGATATGCACGATGTGGGCGATGCTTTAGTTCGCAACTGTTTTGCTGATCCTGTGATGGATCAAGAGCGTTTGACGGCGTTTTACCCTAACGCCGATCTGCTCTTGCAAGAATTAAGAGGCGTGGGGGTGGGTAATACTCTGGTTGATCGTGCGGCAGGGCTAACCGGGCGGCAAAAATGGCAACACTTTAAGCTGGCATTAGAGGATCAGCGAAAGGAAGAAGGCATCCCCTTAACGTACGAAGTGGTGTACGGTTTGGCATGGGGAACGGGTATATCCCCAGTGCTAAGCTCAGAATAAAAGCGGCATATGACCTAAAATTAAGCCATTTTTATCAATAGAATATATTTATCATGGTATGGAGTTTGAGTATCTCTCGAATGGGTTGGAAAAATTAATAAATAGAATCATTGGGTTGATAGGGTTTTCTGGTGATTACCTAAGTAAATTCATTGGTTTTTGTGTATTTAAGATTGCTTTAATATAGCGAGCCTTGAAAAGTGGATTTGAGCCGGTGTGGTTCGAGTCGGTATCAACATAACGCGGAGGGGGCACGATGTCTGCTAACACGGTTGCCATAACGGCAGAGCAGTACAATTACGACATTGTCAAAAAATTTGCCATCATGGCGATGGTGTGGGGTTTACTCGGTATGTCGGCCGGGGTTTATATTGCCAGCGAACTTGCGTGGCCTTTTTTAAACTTTGATATTGCAGAAATCACTTTTGGTCGATTGCGCCCCGTGCATACGAGCTTGGTGATTTTTGGTTTTGGTGGTAGTGCCCTATTCGCGACGTCTTATTATGTTGTTCAGCGCACCTGCCAAACCACCTTGTGGGGTGGTAAGTGGCTGCCCGAATTTACTTTTTGGGGCTGGCAGTTAAGCGTGGGCATCGGCGTAGTTCTTTACATGATGGGCTATACCGAATCACGCGAATATGCCGAGTTTGTTTGGCCGGTCGATTTGGGTATTTTGGTGACTTGGGTTGCGTACGCCACCGTATTCTATATGACCATCAAAAACCGCAGTCAGCCACATATCTATGTGGCATTGTGGTTTTACTCTGCGTTCATTCTGGCCACGGCTTTGTTGCACATTTTCAACAATCTCGCCGTGCCCGTCGCTTGGAACAGTTTTGATTCCTACAGTTTGTTCGGTGGCGTGCAAGATGCCATGACGCAATGGTGGTACGGCCACAATGCGGTCGGTTTCTTCCTAACAGCCGCCTTCTTGGGGATGATGTATTACTTCTTACCCAAGCAGGCTGAGCGCCCGATTTACTCTTATCGCTTATCAATTGTGCACTTTTGGGCATTAACCTTCCTTTATATGTGGGTCGGTGGCCACCATTTGTTGTGGACGGCTTTGCCTGATTGGGTGGGTTCACTGGCCTCTGCGTTCTCTATCCTGTTACTGCTGCCCTCATGGGGCGGCATGATCAACGGCATCATGACGCTCTCTGGCGCGTGGGAAAAACTACGTAGCGACCCCATTATGTTGTTCATGATTACCGCGATGGCGTTCTATGGTATGTCGACATTTGAAGGCCCGATGATGTCGCTCAAATCAGTTAATGCCCTGTCGCATTACACCGATTGGACAATTGGCCATGTGCATTCAGGCGCGTTAGGCTGGGTAGCCATGATTACCATCGGCTCGTTCTACCACATGGTGCCGCGCTTGTGGGGAACTAAGCTGTATTCAACAAAATTGGTGTTCACGCATTTCTGGATCGCAACAATCGGCATCGTGCTGTACATCGTGTCGATGTGGGTATCGGGTATCGGTCAGGGCTTAATGCTGCGTGCGTTCGATCAGTACGGCAACTTGGCTTATACCTTCGTTGAAACCGTTACCTTTATGCATATTCCTTATGTGGTGCGGGCTTTGGGTGGCGCGATGTTCCTGTCAGGGATGGTGTTGATGGCCTATAACCTGTACATGACTGTGTGGGGCACCCGCCGTGAAGTAATGCCCGTGGCAGATCAGTCTGCGCTTGCCGCAACACGCACCTGATTAGGAGATAATCAATGAAACACGAAAGTATTGAAATTAACTCCGCGCTACTCATCATCCTGACGTTATTGGTGATTAGTATCGGTGGCTTAGTCGAAATTGTGCCTTTATTCCATATTAAGGGCACCGTGGAGAAAGTGGATGGCATTCATCCCTATACCCCGCTTGAGCAGTTAGGTCGGGATGTATATGTTCGTGAAGGCTGCTACTTGTGCCATTCTCAAATGATTCGTCCGTTCCGAGATGAGCAATTGCGTTATGGTCATTACTCATTGGCGGCTGAATCGCAATACGATCACCCCTTTCAGTGGGGCTCTAAACGCACAGGGCCTGATCTGGCGCGGGTGGGCGGTAAATATTCGAACGAGTGGATGACGCAGCATTTGATTCATCCACAATCCTTGGTGCCTGAGTCAATTATGCCGTCTTATCCTTGGTTGATGCAGCCGTTGAAGTTTGGTGATATTGAAGCGCGCATGCGTGCTTTGCGTGATGTCGGCGTGCCCTACTCAATTAATCAGGCTGAATATGACGCCAACGTGAAAAAATTTGGTAAAGCATTGGCTGACCAATTTGTAATCGCAAATGGTGTGGCTTCAGTCAAAGAAGAGGCAGCTTCGCAAAACTGGGATGGTAATCCTAAAGAAATTACCCAAATGGATGCTTTGGTGGCCTACCTCCAAGTATTGGGGACAATGGTTGATTTCTCAAAATATAACCAAGGTTATTTTTCAACCTTCCGTTAATTAATTCAATTAATTAACCAACGCACTTCATTGAGGAATCGATATTTTGATCAGCGCATTTTTTGATTGGATTGGCCGTCCAGAAATTGCAAAAACAATCGAATTGTTCTTGTTGTTTGGGATATTCATCATCGTACTGATCTACGTCTATACGAGTAAGAAGCGCGGCAAGCGTTTGGAATCGTACAAAGATATCCCCTTCCTCGATGATACAAAGCATATTCCTACCGAAGCCAATTTAGAGCAGGTGAGTAAAAATGAGTCAGAGCCCAGAAAATAAGAAAGGTCAAGTCGAAACCACCGGTCACGTGTGGGATGGCGATCTGCGTGAATACAACAACCCGTTACCACGTTGGTGGCTGTGGGGTTTTTATGGCACGATTATTTTTGCCATTGTGTATTGGATTTTGTATCCCGCTTGGCCTTATGCCGATACCTATACCAAAGGTGTCGCCACGGTATCTTTTCAAACGCCGGTCTTAGATAAAGAAGGGCAACCGGTTAAAGCCGCTGATGGCACGGTTGAAATGCACACGAAAACCGAGCATTGGAATAGCCGCGCATTGTTCTATCAAGAAATGCAAACGAGTCCTTCCGCCCTAGCGCAGCAGGAATGGTTGGCTAAAGTTAAGGATATGTCTTTTGAGCAAATCGCTGCCAATCCAGATACCTTGAATTTTGCTAATTCTATGGGGCACGCCTTGTTCGGCGATCATTGCGCGGCATGTCATGGCACGGGTGGGCAGGGTGTTTTGTCAATGAATCCCGAAGCCTCATATCCGAATTTAACGGATAACGCTTGGATTCATGGTGGGGATTACACCAAAATTGTTCAAGACATGACAAACGGCATTCAAGGCAACATGCCCGCCTTTGGTGCCTTGTTCAAAGGGGAAAAATTAACCGATTTGGCTCAATATGTATTGAGCCTATCGCACCAACCGGGTGTCAATGAAGAAGCGGCTAATCGCGGCAAGGCATCATTTGCCACCTGTGCGGGTTGCCATGGTGCCAATGGTACGGGTAATCAGATGATTGGCGCCCCCAATTTAACCGATAAAATTTGGGATTTTGTTGATGTGACGGGCGCGCCAACAATTGAAGGCAAGCTTAAGCTGGTTGAGGGGGTAATCGATCATGGTTTGCAGCACCAAATGCCGAAATTTTCAGATCGTTTAACGCCCGAGCAAATTCGGCTACTGGCGGTGTATGTGCGTCAATTAGGCGGAACCTAAGGGTCGATTTATTATGAAAACCACCGGCACTCGCCGGTGTTTTTTTTCAAGGTTATATTCCAAGGTTATATTCAAAGGTTTGTATTAAATCAGCGTAATTTACCGGCGCACAAATCTTACGCGCTGTGGCTTGTGCAAGTGCGCACATAGTTTAGTCACAAATATCACGGGTTAAATTTTGCTTTTCAAATCGTGATAAAAACCTTAATTGCGTCATAGATTGTTATTTGACCGGAGGAGGGTGGGTATGTCGTTAGTTGATCTTACCGAGCAAGAGCCAGAGTTGTATCAGGCGCGAGACCCGATTCACCCTAAATCCATTAAAGGGCGCTTCCGCACGTTTAAAACGTCGGTTTTAGTTCTGGCTTATGCGATATTTTTTCTGCTACCTTGGGTTCGATGGGAGCGCGTGGTGGGCCCTAATCAAGCGGTCATGTTTGATATACCCACACGCCGTTATTATTTATTTGATTTGGTCATCCACCCGCAAGACATGTTTCTTCTTGCGGGTTTTTTGATTCTCGCCGCTTGGTTGTTATTTTTTGTCACCGGAATGGTGGGCCGTGCGTTTTGTGGCTACTTTTGTTTCCAAACCTTATGGACCGATGTGTTTATGAAGGTTGAGCAGTGGATTCAAGGGGATCGCAATAAGCGGTTGAAACTTGAGAAACAAGGTTGGAACGCTGAGAAAGTCCTTAAAAAAGGGGCAACGGTTCTGGTTTGGACTTTGATCGCTTTTTGGACCGGTTTTACGTTTACAGCCTATTGGGTCGATGCACCGCATTTATTTGTTTCTTTTTTTACCGGCACGGCGGCTCAAGCGGCCTATATGACCACAGGAATTTTATCCCTAACCACGCTGGTTGCGGCGGGCTTTGCGCGTGAGCAAGTCTGTATTTACATGTGCCCTTATGCTCGCTTCCAAGCGGTTATGTTTGATAAAGAAACCTTGCTTGTGAGTTATGACGCGCAGCGAGGCGAAGGCGCCAACGGCAGAAAACCGCTCCAAAAAGGCTTAATGGCCTTGGAGGAGCGTCATGCCAGCGGGATGGGTGATTGCATTGACTGTAAATTATGCGTGCAAGTCTGCCCCACGGGTATCGATATCCGCGATGGACTCCAGCTGGCCTGTATTTCGTGCGGTTTATGTATTGATGCCTGCGATGAGATTATGACCAAACGGGGCTGGCCAACGGGTTTAATTCGCTATGCTTCAGAGCAAGAGCTGGATACGGGCAAAAAACCCAGCCTTTTAAAATTTCGTACCATTGGGTACGGTTTTGCGACGTTGCTGGCCTCTGCGCTTTTGATCTATGGCGTGTTATCTATCAAGCCGCTTGATTTTTCAATCCAGCAAATTCGTCAACCGCTGTTTGTTGTTATGTCGGATGGCAGTGTTCAGAATAACTATGAGCTTAAAATTAATAATAAAGAGCAATATGCGCTGGAACTTGAGTTAACGGTGCAGGGTCTGAACAACGCGCATGTTGCCATTGGCGGAAATTTTACAACGCTCGATATTCCACCCGATGAGACACGCAACTATTTAATTCACATCCGAGCGCCGCGCGAATCGGGTGTAAGCCGACAGTTAATTACTTTCAAGTTAACGGATAAAACAGGGCATCTTCCTGTCACTGAGAGCACGACCAGTTTTAATTTCAAGTAGTCAGTTTATATTTTTTATCAAGGTAAGGGTGTTTAATGAATTTGGTTCTGCCTGCGGGAATAGGTATCGGCGTAATTATTGTTTTATTCTTTTTGCTTAAATGGCGATGGCCACAAGCGGCGCGCCCCATTGCTACTATTTTGGGTATTTTATCTATCGCGGCTTATGCGCCTTATGGCATTACCCATTGGCCGGGTGCAGATATCTTAATGATGGTTATCGTTTTATATATTGCGACCGCTTTTGTTTTAGGCCTAATTTTCCCTGCAAAAGCGATTAAAGGCGGCAAGGCTGTGTTTCACTGGGGGCCGGCTTCGGTTATTATTTTTCTCTCGGTTGTGGTTTTGCTGGATTCTATCTTTGTTACATTAGCCAGCAGTGGGCTCTCGCAAAATGCCGCGCGTGAATTATTACCTAAACCCGATGAAGGCACCCAAGTCACTTCATTTTTTCCGGGAACAGTTTCCCGAGATTATCAAAAAAATCTTGAAATGTTTAATGAATATAATGATGCATTAGATGAGCAAACTCAATTGGGTTGGAAGGTTCATAAAGGTTGGGTTAATCAACCGCTTACACAAACCGCATCGATATTTCGGATTTCTGTTGTGGATCGCAATGATCAACCCGTTACGGGCGCTTCGGTTGAGATTCATTTTATGCGCCCAGCCGATAAGCGCCAAGATTTCACGGTTATCTTGCCTGAAGCCGAGCCGGGTGTTTACCAATTGCCTTTAACGCTATCGGAGCCGGGACTTTGGGAAGTCGTTATTCACATTAAGAAAGGTGAGGCCAATTTCGAGTTAGATGGCCAAACTAATATCGGGCTTAAGAAATAACCCAAGCTATCGTGATTTTACTGAACTGTGTTGAGCGTGTTTTTATGCCCGCTCTGGGGGTTTCTGATTCATGTCCGTGACACCTGCGCTTGAGATTAAAGCTGATAATAAGACGACTTCAGCGCCCTGTTTCCATTGTGGTTTGCCCGTTCCACCGGGTGGTGCGTATCACGCTTTTGTGTTGGGGGCGGAGCAGCCCATGTGCTGCCCAGGTTGCCAGGCTGTCACTGAAGCTATTGTGCAAAATGGCATGGAAGATTATTACCATCATAGAACAGAGCCTGGCGCGCGGCCTGCCGATGATTTATCGCGCATGATGGAAGAGTTAATTGTATTTGATCGACCGGAAATGCAACGATCGTTTGTGGCTAATCGGGACGGTGATATTCGCGAGGCATCACTAATTCTGGAAGGGATTGTGTGTGCCGCCTGTGTTTGGCTTACTGAAAAACAGGTTCGTCAATTGCCGGGTATTATTTCATTTTCGGTTAACTTTTCTACCCATCGCGCCCAAGTGGCTTGGGATAATCGAGTCATTTTATTAAGTGATGTATTGCGCGCTATCGCCAGTATTGGTTATCGCGCGCATCCTTACGATCCCAATCGTCAGGATCGAGTGTATAAACGAGAGCGCCATGTCTTAATGCAGCGCCTAGCCGTGGCAGCGCTGGTTTATTTGCAGGTCATGATGATTTCTATGGCGCTGTATTTTGGCGATTATTTAGGTATTAACGATCAACTGCGACATTTTTTTTGGTGGATGAGCTTAATTCTTTCTACACCGATTGTATTTTATTCTGGACAAGCATTTTTTAAACCCGCTTGGCGTGATTTTAAAAATAAGCAAATTGGCATGGATTTGCCTGTTTCATTAAGTATCATTTTGGCTTATTCCGGCAGTGTATTTGCGGTGGTCACTAATTCGGGTCATATTTATTTTGATTCCGTCACGATGTTTATCGCGCTATTGCTGGGTGGGCGAATGTTGGAGCTTTCAGCGCGGCATAAAGCGGGTGAAATGAGTGAGGCTTTAACGCGGTTGGTGCCTGCTATTGCTAATCGGGTTGAATCGGATGGTTCGATTACGGTGATACCGGCCTTTGATTTGTTGGCTGGCGATAATGTGTTGATTCGCCCGGGTGATGCCGTTCCCGCCGATGGCGTGGTGGCCGAAGGTGAAAGTAGCGTGAATGCAGCCATGTTGACCGGTGAGAGCGTGCCTGAGGGCAAATATCCCGGTGCCTCCTTGGTGGCCGGTTCCATTAACGTGGAATCCCCCTTGGTGATGTTGGTACAAAAAGTCGGCCAAGACACGATGGTGTCTTCTATTGTGCGTTTGATTGACCAGGCTCAGTCACAAAAGCCCAAGGTGGCTGAGTTGGCTGATCGGTACGCGCAAAAATTTGTGATTGGTTTGCTCGTCATCACGGCTTTGGTGACATTAGCTTGGCTTTGGATTGACCCTGCGAAAGCTTTTTGGGTGGCGGTGGCGGTTTTGGCTATCACCTGCCCGTGCTCGCTTTCATTGGCAACGCCGGCGGCTATTGCCGTAGCGGTTGGCCGGTTAACGCGCTCTGGTTTGTTGGTGACGCGCGGCTACGCGATGGAGGGGCTTGCCCGCGCAACCCATGTGGTGTTTGATAAAACAGGCACCCTGACGGATGGGCATTTGGTTTTGCAGCGTACTCAGGCTTTAGCTGGTTTTTCAGCGGCGCAATTGCTGGTTTGGGCAGGCTCACTGGAGCGGCAAACCGAGCATCCGGTTGGCCGTGCTATTGCTCATGCAGCAAATACCCATGAACTGCTGCCGGTTGAAGCGGTGCAAAATTTTCCCGGTCGCGGCCTGGTGGGCACGGTTGCTGGGCATGATATGGCGGTGGGTAATGAACGTTTGCTGGCGCAGCTGGGGATTAGTTCAGCGCCCGAAGCTTTGCCCACTGCGGATTTAGCGGTGTGGGTTGCCGTAGATGGCCAGCTGGCTGGTGTGTTCTATTTAAGCGATAGCTTGCGGGTAGATGCTAAAGCGGCGGTCGATGAGATTAAAGCCTTGGGATTAACCCCGGTGATTTTGTCGGGGGATCAGCCGGCGCGGGTGGCACACATGGCGCAGTCACTCGGTATTACCGATGCGCAGGGGGGCTTATTACCTGCTGAAAAACTGGCTTATGTGCAAAAGCTGCAGGCGGCGGGTGCTGTGGTGCTCATGGTGGGGGATGGCATTAATGATGCGCCCGTATTGGCGCAAGCTCAGGTTTCTATGGCCATGGGGGGCGGCACGGTGATTGCGCGTCACTCGTCAGATATTGTGCTTATTAACGATCAATTGCTGCAAATCCCTTTTGGTTTAAAGTACGGGCGGCGGGTTTTAGCGAATATTCACCAAAATTTAGGTTGGTCTGTGGCTTATAACGTGGTGGCCATTCCCTTGGCGGCCATGGGTTTAGTGCAACCTTGGGTTGCGGCAATCGGGATGTCATTAAGTTCGATTATCGTGGTGGGTAACGCGTTGCGCTTGCGCTGGGATTATTAGCTTTAATTGCCTGATGATTCACCAGATAATGAGCGGGCTTTACTGTATTTCACAGGCGCCCGCTCAAATAGCGTTCATTCTTCAAGTTAAGCTTACTTGTTAACTCGGTTTAATCGGTGTTTAACAGGCTATTTGCCGATGCTATAAATGTACTGATTAAGCTGCGCGACATCGGTGCTGGTGCGGCGATAGAGGTTATCTAAGCTAATTACGGCATACTCCAAAAGCAAGACCGTAAGCACGGGGTACTCCAAGCGCATGCGGTTATACATTTGGCGCGGTAGGCGCAATAAACGGGTGGACTTGCTGGCGCGTAAACGGACATTGCGGGGGTTGCGATCAAAGAAGCTCATTTCGCCGAGCATTTCACCTGCCGGAATTTGCCCTACGATCATCTCGTTGACGGTGGAACCGACGATGAGCTGTGCCTCTCCTTCTAAGAGAAAGTATAAAGATTCGCCGACTTCGCCAATATCGGCAATGATGTCGCCTGCATTGATTGTCATCAGGTCACAAAAATCGAGAAAGGCATTAATCTCGCGCTGGGTAAAAATGTGGGTGTCGGTGAGTTGGCCTAAAAACTCGACGAGTTGGTCGCGGTCTTTGTCTGTAATCATGAGGGGCATCCATTAAACAAATTGATTGGATGATTGTCCTGAACTTGCTTGCGTTTGTCGATGGAAGAACGATGACAGGCTGCGTTTTTTTGTATCAAGCGATTTACAATATTATTCATGTTGTCATTGAATAAGTATCAATATTTTAATAATGCCGCATGCCTGATACTGCGATGGCAGCGAGTTTGCTCGGTATCGTGTAAACTTTGCCCTAATTCATGTTTTATTTTCACAGCCAATTTCCGTTTGGATTTCGGCTAACTTTTTGTTTTTATGGAGTTCCATCCCAATGTTTGCAAAATCCATGACGATTGCTGAATTTGATCCCGTACTAGCCCAAGCGATGGCCGATGAAGTGGTGCGCCAAGAAGACCATGTGGAGCTGATTGCCTCTGAAAATTACGCCAGCCCGCGCGTGATGGAAGCGCAAGGTTCTGTTTTAACCAATAAATACGCGGAAGGCTATCCGGCTAAGCGTTATTACGGTGGCTGTGAGTACGTGGATGTGGCCGAACAGCTGGCCATTGATCGCGCGAAGCAATTGTTTGGTGCCGATTACGCCAACGTGCAGCCTCATTCTGGCTCACAAGCTAATGCGGCCGTGTTTATGGCGTTAATTAACCCCGGCGATACCATTTTGGGCATGAGCTTGGCGCATGGGGGGCATTTAACCCACGGCGCGAAGGTGAATTTCTCGGGCAAAATCTACAATGCCGTGCAATACGGCATTGATGCGCAGGGTTATATCGATTATGAGCAAGTAGCTCAACTGGCGCGTGAGCACAAGCCGAAAATGATTATTGCTGGTTTCTCGGCTTATTCACGCGTGGTTGATTGGGCTCGGTTCCGGGCGATTGCCGATGAGGTGGGCGCTTATTTTGTTGTCGATATGGCGCATGTGGCCGGTTTGGTCGCTGCGGGTGTGTACCCAAGCCCGGTGCAGATCGCTGATGTCACCACCTCCACCACGCACAAAACGCTGCGCGGTCCACGCGGCGGCATTATTCTTGCCAAAGCGAACCCTGATATTGAGAAAAAACTGCAATCACTCGTGTTCCCCGGTATTCAGGGCGGCCCTTTGATGCATGTGATTGCGGCAAAAGCCGTGGCTTTTAAAGAAGCGCTTGAGCCTGAATTCACGGTTTATCAGCGCCAAGTGGTTGATAATTCGCGCGCTATGGCGCAGGTTTTTGTGGATCGGGGTTTGGATGTGGTGTCTGGCGGCACCGATAACCACCTTTTTTTAGTCAGCCTAGTGAAAAAAGGCTTAACCGGTAAAGCCGTTGATGCAGCTCTCGGTCAGGCGCACATCACGGTGAACAAAAATGCCGTGCCGAACGATCCCCAATCGCCTTTTGTCACATCGGGTATTCGTGTGGGTACGGCTGCCATTACCACGCGGGGGTTTGGCGTGGCTGAGGCAACGCAACTGGCGGGCTGGATGTGTGATGTGATTGATGCCTTAGATGACGTGGCTGTGATTGCCTCGGTGCGCGCCAAGGTGACCGATTTATGCCGCCGCTTCCCAGTGTATGGCCGCTAGGCTTCAGGTTTAATCGATGAATTGTATTGCCTGCGGCCATGCCGATACCCATGTGATTGATTCGCGCATGGCCGATGGGGGTTCATCAATTCGGCGGCGCCGAGAGTGTCTTGGGTGCCATCAGCGGTTTACGACTTATGAAACCGCCGATATTCGGATGCCGCGCATTGTTAAAAGCAGCGGTGCCCGGCAAAACTTTAACGAGGATAAGCTCCGCGTCGGCATGATGCGGGCCTTGGAAAAACGCCCCGTGGCCACGCGTAAAATCGATGAAGAAATCGATCAAATTAAAAAAATGCTGCAATCATCGGGTGAAAAAGAAGTCCCCGCGCGGCGTATTGGGGATTTTGTAATGCAAGCGCTGCGGCGACTCGATCAAGTGGCGTACATTCGTTTTGCATCGGTTTATTTGAGTTTTGATAATGTCGAAGCCTTCCGCGCGGCCATTGAAGGCTTAAATCAAGAAGGGCCTTCGGCTATGCAAGCTGTTCCAAAAAGCCTTCAGAATGTCGAATAATTTTGCGTCATTCACCCAAGAAGACGCGCAATGGATGGCGCGCGCCTTGGCCTTGGCAGAACAAGGGCTAACGACAACCCACCCGAACCCGCGCGTGGGCTGCGTGATTGTGCGCGATGGTTTGTGTGTGGGTGAAGGTTTTCATGCCCGCGCGGGGGCGCCGCACGCTGAAGTATTTGCCTTGCGTGCGGCAGGCGCACTGGCGCGCGGCGCTACGGCTTATGTCACGCTTGAACCCTGCGCGCACTTTGGTAAAACACCGCCCTGCGCCCCTGCGCTGGCGGCGGCGGGCATTGCCCGCGTGGTGACGGCGATGGTTGACCCGGATCCCCGTGTGGCGGGTCGAGGGCATGATCTTCTTCGTGCCGCAGGGCTGCGTGTCGATGTGGGCTTAATGACCGATGAGGCGCGTTGGCTTAATCGGGGGTTTATCTCTCGAATTGAGCGGGGGCGGCCTTGGGTGACATTAAAAATAGCGCAATCGTTAGATGGTCGCACGGCGCTGGCTAATGGCCTAAGCCGCTGGATTACCGGCGAGGAAGCTCGGCGGGATGTGCAGTTTTTGCGCGCGCGGCAGTCGGCTATTTTAACCGGCATCGACACCGTTTTAATGGATGATGCCCGTTTAAATGTTCGCTTAACGCCCGAAGCGCTGGGTATCAGCGGTGCGGTGCGCCAGCCGCTACGCATTGTGCTGGATAGCGGTTTGCGGCTCGCCCCATTTGCGCCGATTTTTGATGCGCCGGGTGATGTTCAAATTTATACCCGAGATGTGCGGGCGGGCATTCACCACGATGGTTTAACGGCGCGCGGGGCGCATTTAATTGCGGCACCGTGGTCTGATTCAGGGCTGGATTTAGGTTTTGTTTTGCAACACTTAGCCGCGCAAGGCGTTAATGAACTGCTTGTTGAGGCGGGTTCAAAGTTATCGGGCGCTTTTATCGCGCAGCAATGGGTCGATGAGCTGGTGGTGTATCAAGCCCCTATTTTGTTAGGCCACCAAGCGCAGGCAAGTGTGGCTTTGCCTAACCTCGCGCAGATCGATGGGGCGCCTCGCTGGCAGATCAAAGCGATGCAAGCTATGGGCGATGATGTTCGCTTTACATTGATTTCAACACATTGAATTAAAAGGCGATTAAGCCGTTATTATTTGCAAAGGAAAATCTATGTTTACCGGCATTATTCAAACCGTGGGCACATTGATGGCGTTAACGCCCAAAGGCGGTGATGTGCAGCTCAAATTAGGGGCGGGCAAGCTGGATATGAGTCGGGTTGCTTTGGGCGATTCCATCGCGGTCAACGGGGTTTGTCTTACGGTCACCGCGCAGGATCATGCCAGCTTTACGGTCGATTGCTCGCGTGAAACCTTAAAGCTTACGACCTTGGGGCAGCTGCAACCGGGGTCACCGGTTAATTTGGAGCCGGCACTCACGCTTTCAACGCCATTGGGTGGGCATCTCGTGAGTGGGCATGTGGATGGTTTGGCGGTTGTGGAATCGCGGAGCGAGGAGGCGCGTGCCATCAGTTTTTGGCTGCGTGCGCCCGATGATTTGGCGAAATATATCGCCAAAAAAGGCTCGGTGACGATTGATGGCGTGAGCTTAACCGTCAATGAGGTGGCCGGTGCGCGCTTTAAGCTCACCATCATTCCGCACACCTATGCGCAAACTATCATGGGGCGTTACCAGCCGGGTAGTGCGGTTAATTTAGAAATTGATGTGGTGGCGCGCTATCTAGAACGGCTTTTGGGCGGGCAAGCACCCTTAACGCATCCTTATGCCGAGGCTATGGGCTCACCTTACGGCGCAGAATGAGCGGCAACCCTGGGCGAGTAATGCTAGAATCTTGCCACTAATACCGCAGAGATAAGGTCTGCGCATTATCTTTTACACAGCAGGTTGCGCATGAGTTTTAGTCCAATTGATGAAATTCTCGATGAACTCGCCCAAGGGCGCATGGTTATTATCGTGGATGATGAAGACCGTGAGAACGAAGGCGATTTGCTGATGCTGGCCGAAAAAGCGCGGCCAGAAGATATTAACTTTATGGCTCGGTTTGGGCGGGGGCTTATTTGCCTCACCTTAACGGAAGCGCGTTGCGCGCAGTTAAAACTGCCCTTGATGGTGGCGCAAAATAACGAGCAATTTTCAACGGCATTTACCGTATCCATCGAGGCGGCGAGCGGCGTTACTACCGGCATTTCTGCGCAAGATCGGGCGCGTACCGTTCAAGCCGCCGTTGCGATGGATGCCAGCCCTACCGATATTGTGCAGCCGGGGCATGTGTTCCCGCTCATGGCGCGTGCCGGTGGCGTGCTTACCCGCGCCGGTCATACCGAAGCGGGTGTCGATTTAGCGCGGTTGGCGGGCGCGCGTGAACCGTCTGCGGTGATTGTTGAAATTTTGAACGAGGACGGCAGCATGGCGCGCCGCCCCGATTTAGAAATTTTTGCGGCCACGCACAACCTTAAAATTGGTTCAATCGAAGAGCTTATTCGTTATCGCATGAAGCACGAACGCTCCATCGAACGCTTGTCGGAATCCGCAATTCAAACCAGCCACGGCGCATTTAAATTGTTTGCGTATGCCGATCACAGCACCGGACAAACACATTTGGCGATGGTGCGCGGCAAACCCGATCCGGCCATGCCTATTGCGGTTCGCGTGCATGTGCATCAGCCCTTGTGCGATTTATTAGAGCCGCTGGCCGCTGATTGCGGCTGGCCGCTTGCCAATGTGTTATCGCGTTTGGGGCAAATGGATACCGGCGTGGCGGTAATTTTGCGCCCGCCGGTGGATGAGCGTGAGGTCCGTAATCAGCTTGATGCGTGGCATGGTTTAGCGCCTGAGTCATCGGTTAAGCGCGATCATGTGCGCACCTATGGTGTCGGCGCGCAAATTCTCAAAGATTTAGGTGTGCAGCGAATGCGCGTGATGAGCGCGCCTAAGCGCTTTCACGCATTGGCGGGCTATGGGCTCGAAGTGGTTGATTATATTTATGATGAAACGGCCGATGACGCCGTGGGGGCAAACTGATGAGCATGACGGGAATTACAATCGTTGAAGGGGGCTTAACGGCGGGGCTAGAAGGGCGCTATGCCATTTTGGCCACCCGTTGGAATGCCTTTATTGTTGATCGGTTGGTTGAGGGCGCGATTGATACGCTTAAACGTCATGGTGTGTCCGCACAGTCCATCACTTTGGTGCGCGTGCCGGGCGCGTATGAATTGCCGCTCATCGCGCAACGGGTCGCCGCCAGCGAGCGTTTTGATGCCATTATTTGCTTAGGTGCTGTAATTCGGGGCTCAACCGCGCATTTTGAGTATGTGGCCGGCGAGGCGGCAAAGGGCATTGCTGCGGTTGCGATGGATTTTGATTTGCCGGTTATTTTTGGTGTGCTCACCACCGACACGATTGAGCAGTCTATCGAGCGAGCCGGCACCAAAGCGGGCAACAAAGGCAGTGAAGCGGCTGCAACGGCCATCGAAATGGTGAATTTGGTTAAACAATTGGATCAAGTCGAGTGACTAAACTCTCAGAATTTTCTTGGGCGCAGGTGTTATCTGCGAGCAAATCACCCTCGGTTGACCCTGTTCCAGCAAACCCCACTCCGGCAAACCCAGCCCCGGCAGACCCATCTCCGCTTGAATCAGCCGCACCCACTCCTTTGGC
>DZCK01000089.1 GCA_022730245.1 Halothiobacillus neapolitanus | reverse complement strand
GGGTGTGCGCTAGGGTGTGCGCTAGGGTGTGCGCTAGGGTGTGCGCTAGGGTGTGCGCTAGGGTGTGTGGTCGGTTCCGCGCAGGCTTTTGATATTCCCACCCCGCAAAACCAGCCCAAAACCGTCGGCACCACCGCTTTTGGCACCCCCAAAGATTTTGCTCCTGTCGCCGCGTTGCCCGAAGTGACCGCGCTTAATACCACCGAGGGCGCCGGCCATCTGCCCGAAGGGGTAACGGTGCGCACCCAAATTACCGTGCCGCCCGAAGGTTTGCTGCAACGCGCCCCATTTTTGGTGACATTAACCCTGCTCGATACCCAAAAAAATATCGCCTCACTCACCTTGCATCGCCCGTTTGGCGAGCGCATAGCCACCCGCCGAATCAGCATTAGCCAGCAGCTAGAAACTGTGGATGGCCGCATGAGCAATGTGCGGGTTTATCGCTTTGCCGTCACCCCGCTGGCGGGGGGTGAAATCACCTTAAATTTTGCCGAAATGACGTTTCAAAAGGTGGGTGAGCCGGGGAGTCATTACGCTTTTATTCCCGTGGCACGCCGCCTCACCGTGCGCCCCTTGCCCGCTTTTTGGCCAGAATCCCTCCCCGTTACGCCCACACTGCACCTAGTTCAACCCCCCTTGCCAACGCTGCGTGCCGGTGAACCTATGGATTGGCTGCTGCGTATTACCGGACGCGGGCTGACCGAGCACGCGCTGGCTCAAATGCTCAATGAGCAACTGGTGGGCACCGAGGCACTCGCGATCGGTGCGGTGCAAATTCGCCGCTCGCCGACCGAACCTGTGCCCGGCAGCGATGAGCTGGCACAAACCTTTGATGTGCGCATCCCGATTTTGCCCGACCCCCAAGGCCAAAATGCCACCACCAGCACCTTGCCTGCGTTGCGCCTGCCTTTTATCAACAGCCAGGTGGCTGAACCCGGTGCAGCGCTGGATGCCGCCGACCTTGCCGCCCAAACCCTGCATTGGCCGCCCACCGCGCGCGCGCAGTTCGCCCAAGCCATCGGTTTTTGGTGGTGGCGGGTGTTGCTCGGGCTGATTTTGCTTTATGGCCTCGGGTATGCCCTGCGCGATGGGTATCAGCGCCGTGCCCGCCGTCGCCGTCATGCGGCAGCTCAGCAGCAATTAGCCCGCTGCCAAACCCCACAAGCCACTCTGCATGCCCTGCGTGCGATCACCGGTGAGCCCAGTATTCATCGCATCATCGCCCGCGCGCCCAATCCCCGCTTTGTGGCCGCGTTGCAGTCGTTAGATGCCGCCTGCTTTGCCGCAAGCCCATCAGCCGACCGCTCAGCGCAAATCCCCCCAGATTGGTCGGCCACCCAAGCCGAATTAGTGCGTTGGTTGCCAAAGGTGTTTTTTATTCGCTGAGCAAACAGGCAGGCATCGTATAGGAACCCATCTATAAAAAAGCCCCGAACCTCGGGGCTTTTATGCGGTGCGTTTAAGGTGGTGGGCTTACAACCCTGCGCCATCTTTGCGGCCATCGCACTGGGGCTGGCCGAGTTTTTTGGCGCAGTCGGTGGCGAGGTTAATATCTTTGCTTAAATAATAACCGTAGTAATCGAACGCCGTGCCTTGGATGGAGGTGATGCGCGAACCATCGGGCGCTAAAAATAAAATATACGGCACGCCCCGCACGCCGAGCTGATTGGCCAGAAAGGGGTAGTCGTGTGGCTTGCCATCTAGCCCGATGTAGGTGGCATCAGAATCAATTTTTACGCGGCGAATGAGCAGCCGGTTTTGAAATTCGGGGTCTTTACGCATCGGGATTAAAAAGCGATCGTCCACTTGATTGCAATAGCCGCAATAGCTGGCGTGGAAAAAGATCATCATGGGGATGTGCTTTTCCCGCATAACGGCGAAATCGGCCGGTAAATTGAGCAGGTGATCGACAAAAGCGACATTGCCGATCATGGCAACCCCGCTGGATTGCGGTTCGGGCGCGGGTTCAGCAAGCGCGGCAGCACTGCCGAACAAGGTAAGTAACAAGACAATGCCCAGCCGCTGAATACGGCGAAAGAGGGTGTGTTCATGCGGGTTCATGGCGTGTTCCTTACCTGTGTTTTTTGGCGGCGGGTTGTGCGCTGGGTTATTGCTCGTTATTCCTCGGGCAGAAGTTCATCGGGGTCAAACTCGGCGAGCTCGGGGTCGTTAAACTCGATGCCGGCAAGTTCGGCTTGCTCTTTGATGACATCGAGTATGTCGTAATAGGCCATGATTTCGCCCTGCGAGAAGGCATCACCGGCGGCAGCGGGTTCTTTGAGTTGCCGCGCGGCATCAATCGCCGCTTTCATGACGCTCTCAAGCAGGATTTGGGCATTGTCGCTCATGGGCGGTTCTCCGAGGCTGTGCCGGTTTTAGTGATGCGCAAAGCGGTTCATCAAGGGTTTAACGGTAACGCCATGCACAATGATGGAAAGCGTGACGGCAATCAAGGTGAATTGAATTAAGGTCATGGCCATGGCTTCGGGCAGCCCGTGCTGAATGGCGTACATTAAGTAGTATAGCGAACCAATGCCGCGCACGCCAAACCAGCCGATCATGCCGCGCGTTCGCCACGGCACCCGCGTGGCTAATAGCCCGATGGCGACACTGAATGGGCGGGCAACAAAGAACAAAAACGCGGCCATGAGCACCACCGGCCAGCTCCAAGAATTGATAAATAAGGTGCCGCCGATGAGCAAAATGAGCACCACTTCGGATAGGCGTTCTAAATGCTCTTTAAAAATGAGTGCGCCCCCGCTCACGGTGGGTGGCTCCGCTTGCGCGGGTGGTGGTGTGTGAGCCTCGGGCGGGGTATCTGCGCATGGATGCGCAAATGGCGCCCGCGCGGCTTTATTTTGCAGGCGAAGCTCCGTTTGCCGCAAAGCCACGGCGGCGAAAAACACGGCTAAAAACCCCCATGCGGCGGCGAAAACGCACAGGGCGTACACCACGCCAATTAAGCCCAGCCCTAAAAAATCATCCAGTAACTCGTGCTTGGGTGTGTGGCGGCGCAATTTGGCGCTGGCCCACGCCAGTGCCGCCCCACTGGCAACCCCAATCACCAAGGCGGCCACGGTGGCCCAAACCACATCAACCAAGAACCAGTGCAGGCCAAAATCCCCCAAATTATGCAGGCCGAGCAAACCCAAACCCAGCATCACAAAAGGGAACGCGCTGCCATCATTCATGCCCGCCTCGGCGGTGAGGGTAAAACGCAAACGATCGCGATCACCGGGGTGGCGGCTTTGCACATCGGTGGCCAGCACGGGGTCGGTGGGGGCTAAAATCGCGCCGAGCAATACGCCGAGGCCAATCGGTAACCCCATGACCCAGCAGGCAAAAGCGGCCACCAGTGCCACGCTGGCGATCATAGAGACGGTGGCGAGCATAATCGGCGCGCGCCACTGCGCCAATTTGAATGGCACGGGCATTTTTACCCCGGCAGAAAACAGCGAAATGAGCACCACCACCTCGGTGAGCGCTTCCAGCAAGGCCGAATCTTTGAGCGGGTTGAAGTGAAACACGTTAAACACGGTGGGGCCAATCATTACCCCAACGGCTAAATACACAATGGCCGGCGTAATCGGCAGGCGTTTGAGCACCGAGGTGGTTAGCCCCATGGTGAGCAAAAGCCCACCCACCAGCAAAAACCATTGGGCATGGGTCATAAGGCAATCTCGTTGCGATTCAAAAGAAGAGGCTCAGTATTCACGCAGGTGGCGATATGGCAAGCGCGCAATTGTTGGCATTTCGTAATAGACGCGGGCGCTGGCGTGCTAATCTCAATGGTTATCGCCCCTTGTTTATTGCCTCTTGCTTGTTGCCACCGCCCCGAGAAAGCGCCATGCCCCACCGCCTACCTGATGCGCCCCTATTCGCTTTTGAGCACAGTTTTGCAGAACAGTTGCCCGGATTTTATACCCCCGCACCGGCGGCCACGTATCCCAAGCCGCGTTTAATTTTATTCAACACGGCGCTGGCACAAGCGTTAGGGCTGGATGCGGCTCAGTTGAACGGGGCGCAGGGCGCGGCCATTTTTTCAGGCAATGCGCCGCCCCGAGGTGCCTACCCGATTGCGCTCGCGTATGCCGGGCATCAGTTTGGCAATTTTGTGCCGCTGCTGGGCGATGGTCGGGCGATGCTCCTAGGCGAGGTGATAGGCCCCATGGGGCGGCGCGATATTGCCCTGAAAGGCTCGGGGCGCACACGCTTTTCGCGCGGGGGCGATGGCCGCGCCGCCTTGGGGCCTGTCTTGCGTGAATATTTGGCAAGCGAGGCGTTGCACGCGCTGGGTATCCCGACAACCCGAGCGTTAGCAGCGGTAACCACGGGCGAATCGATCTGGCGGTCGGGTGCTCGCCTAGGTGAAAAGCCCGGTGCGGTGCTTACCCGCGTGGCACGCAGCCATATTCGCGTGGGCAGCTTTGAGCTATTTGCCGCGCGTGGCGATACGGCGCAAGTTAAACAGCTGGCCGATTATGCTATTGCCCGCCACTATCCGGCAGCGCTTGCTCACCCGCAGCCTTATTTGGCCTTGTTGCAGATGGTTGCCGAGGCGCAAGCCCAGCTTGTGGCGCAGTGGATGGCGGTGGGGTTTGTGCATGGCGTGATGAATACCGACAACACCAGCATTGCGGGGGAAACGCTGGATTTTGGTCCTTGCGCCTTTATGGATGCCTACCACCCAAAAACGGTGTTTAGTTCGATTGATGCCCAAGGGCGTTATGCCTATGGTAATCAACCGGTTATGGCGCGTTGGAACGTGGCGCGCTTTGCCGAAACGCTGCTGCCGCTGATTGCGCCCAATGAGGATGAGGCCTTAGCCGCCGCAAATGCCGAAATTGCCGCCTTTCCCGATCGCTATGCCGCGCATTGGCGAATTGCGTTTGGTGCCAAATTGGGGCTAAAAACCCCCGCCGAAGGGGATGCCGAGCTGATCGGCTGGTTACTCGCCGTGATGCAGGCAGAACAGGCCGATTTCACCCTAAGCTTTCGGGAATTGGCCATGGCATTGCGCGGGGATGCCGCTCCCGTGCGGGCGCGCATGCATCACTCTGCTGATTTTGATGCCTGGCTTGCCCGCTGGCAGGCCAGGCTGGTTGATGAATGGGGGGCTCCCGTGGCGCAGCACAAAATTGCCGCAGCGATGGATGCGGTAAACCCCCTTTATGTGCCGCGTAACCACCCCTTAGAAGCCGCGTTAGATGCGGCAGAAACGGGCGATTTAGCCGCGTTTAACGCTTTGCTGGCGGCGGTCACCCAGCCGTTTACCGCGCACGCTGAATGGGCAAAGTTTGCCGAACCCGGCCCCGCTCCGCTCGCCGCATTCACCACTTTTTGCGGTACTTAAACCCAATCATCATCACTGTCGCCGCCGCCGCCGAACAGGCCACCAAAAAAGCCGCCTGAATCATCGTTGCCCGAGGTATCGAACAGGCTGCTGTTATCGGCGGTGTTATCCCAGTTATTGCTGAGATCATTGCCTGGGTCATTACTGAAATCATTACCCGGGTCATTCACAGGATCGGCGGCGGGGTCATTAAAGGCCGCGTTATCCCACCCGCCGCTGTTATCCGCCGCGCTTACATCGGGGTTGGCATCGCTGCCATAAAAATTCTCGGTCACATTGCTCACGTTTTCGGTGGGTAAGGCATTTTCGGCCAAGCCCGAGCCACCCATGAGCCCCGCATTGCCGCCGCCCATTAAATGTTCAATGCCTTGAAACAAGAGCGCGCCGCCCACAACCCCTGTGGCCGCTGCCGCTGCCGTGCCTAAAAACGAGCCGCCACCAAAATTACTGCGGCTGGCCACTGGCGCGGCATTCATCGCCGCTGCGGGGGCATCGCTGGAGCCAGGCATCGCATTCGGTGCCGCGCGGCCGATCGGCTGGCCGTAGGCATTCAGCTCGGCGGTGGGGGCGGGGTTGCGCCAACCGTGTTGCGCGCCGCCCAAAAAGCTCGGCGGATTAGCAGGCGCTGAGGTCTCGCTGTGTGCTTGGGCGTTTTCTAAGGTTTGAATATGCGCTTGGGCATTGTGCAGCGCGTGCTCAAGCAGTAAATGCCGCTGGGTGAGCAAGTAGGCCATGTGCGGCTGGGCGGTAAAGGCTTGGTTGATTAGCTCGGCCGCCTGTGGATCAATGGCATCGGGTGCAAGCTGGCTGGCGGCTTGCTGCAAATTGCCAAGTAATTGAGAAACTAAAGCCTGTTCTTGAACGTTCATCGGGTACCTCGCAAGGTTAATGAGTCGGGCGGATTCAGCTCCTTGGAGTTGCCTTTGGCCTGTGGGTTCCGAGGGAACCTCTGATTGAATCCTTCGTGGCCGAGACGGCCTTTTGAGGGATGAGTCGCAAGGCGTGGTGCGAAACGAATGGTTATTCCATTCGTAAGTGCCGCAACACCGCGAATCGCCCTCCAAAGCCCGTCCCGCAGGGTTGCCGCCCAAAAGCCGCAACCCATCGTTATCGGCCTTGGCATCTTAGAATAACTAAGACCGGCGGCCTCTGCCTTGTTTTGCGGCTTTTGGCTCGGCAACTCGGCTCACGAAGGATTCAATCAGAGGTTCCCTTGCAGTGGCCGGTTGCGTTGCGTTCGGTGCCGGTTTTAGGGTTTATCCACAAAGTAACCCGCAACCGCTAAATCGTGCACGCGCACAATACCTGCCGGCACAATGCGGGCGGCGGGGACAAGTTTGGGGGCATAGCCAAGCATGGCGGTTTCATGGGCAACCGCGTTGCCACAGGCAGAAAACCGCACACCTTGGGCGCTGAGCTTTTCGATTAAAGGAGCCAGCGGGTTATCGTCGGCCATAAGTAACTTAATGCCGGGGCCAAAGGCGATAATTTCTATATCTAATTTATTTTTGCCGTAGTGCTGAAGGAGGTGTTCGGCCACATGCAGCGTTTCTGCGCGTCGATCGGCATTAGCATCGCTAATTTGAAGGGCGTAGCGCGCCACGGCATCAGGGTGCGTGGCCTTTTCTTGCGCAACGCTGGGCGCTTGAGGATAGTTGGCCGCTTTAATGAGCGTGGCGATGTGCTCGGCTTGAACCGCTGCCGGTAATTGCCCTGGCAGCGCCGCCCACGTTGGGCTGGAGCCAAGTAATGCAGCGCAGAGCACGAGGACAAGACGCGTGAGATAAATGGCGGCTTGGGTGCGGCGGGGTGGCTTCATCATAAAAATCCTAGCGGGTGATCGAACCACGAGCATAAGACGATTATTTTAACTTTACTAATAATAAGTATTAATAGGCATTAACGGGCATTGGCCGTTAATGCCAGAAGCTGCTATGCCGCGCGGCGAGGTTAATCCACTAAAACCGCTAGCAGCCTGTCGGACTTTAGGAATCGTGGCGAAAATTTAGCTGGGCGAGGGCAGATTT
>DZCK01000213.1 GCA_022730245.1 Halothiobacillus neapolitanus | reverse complement strand
GATAATAAATTCGCCATCGGGGTTCGGGGTGCCAATCCAGCAGGCTTGAATGCCCGTGCATTGGCACAGCAGGCTGAGCATTTGCTCATTAAATTCTTGCCAAGATAAGCTTGTGCGGCTTAAAACATCCACTTCGACCAAGAGCGCTTGATATTGGTTGTTAATCAGCTGCTCGGCTTCGAGTTCTTCAGATAATTCAATCGACAGGCGCTCGGTTAAAATGAGCTCAAGCCAGCCTAAATCTTGCATGCTTAAACGGAAATGTGCGAGTAACTCATCGAACTGATGCAAGTAAATGGTCATGGCGCGTACAAGACTGCTGGCCGATACGCCAATTAAGGCATGAATGCGCCCCACACTGGCAGCCGAGGCACGGTGCTCGGCTTCGGTGAGTTCAGGTTTTAAGAGCTGGGTTAAATGATCGGTTTGGCGTTGACATAAATGCAGAAATTCTGCGGGGTTTAGCCAGTTAACAATGATTTGTGAGGCGGGATCGGTGGCAATAAGCTCTCGGTAGAAAAAATCGACAAAGCCTGCCACCAAGGCGGGGATGTCTTTTTCAAACGTTTGGAGTAATACCGCAGCGGCGTGACCATAGGGGGAGATGCGGGTGGTGGATGGGTGGGTGCCATCGCGGGTATCGAGCAGTGCGGTCGCTCCATCATTCCACACATACCAAGGGTTTTTACGGTTGCGTTTTTTGCTTTTGCAAATATAAAGCGCCGCATCCGCATGGCGCAGCAGCTGCTCAGGTTCTGCGCCATCTTGTGGGAATAAGGTGACGCCCATGCTGGCTTGCACAATGCTTTTTTGCTTCGGCAACGCGTAAGGCTCGCCTAAAATTAGGCTTAAGCGATCGAGTGTTTTATAGAGGTGTTTTTTGCGCTCAATGCCTTCAATGAGCAAGATAAATTCATCGCCCCCCTGACGCACGGCTAAATCGGCCTCGCGCAGGGTGCTTATGAGCCGTTCAGCGAGCATTTTTAATAAGATATCGCCCACGGCATGACCCCAGCGATCATTGATCGGCTTGAAATCATCTAAATCCAGCATAACGACAGCCAGCATTTGGTTGTTCCGCCGGGAACGCGCCAGGGCTTTGGGGAGTTCTTCGTCTAAAAACCGCCGATTAGCCAACCCGGTTAGGGCATCGTGATAGGCCAGATAGGCGGTTTGTTCGTGCTCATCACTCAGGCGCTGGCGTAAATCAAATTGCGCGAGCGCATTGCCCAAGAGTTCACCTAAGCGATGCAGGGTGGCGCTCAGGATGGGTTCGAGTTCATGCTCGTGCACGGCGCTCACTAATAGCACCGCCCAAGGGCGTTCAAAACGCACGATGGGCATTAAAAAGGTGGTGCAGGCCCAACCCGCCGGGGTGTAATCCTCAAATAAACTATTGAGCGGTGAGTGGGGGGCCTTATCTTGTGTGGGGGTTAGGCTGCGTTGGGCTGCGGTAATTTGTGCACTAAATGCCTGCGTTTGCATCTGGGTGCGCTGACTAAGTAATCGCTCGCCCTCACCGCCACTCGCGATGATGCGCACCGTATCGGGATGCGCCGGATCGGTTTGACCAACCCAAGCGTGAATAAATAAGCCTGAGGCCAAAAGTTGGGTGCACACAACGGCA
>DZCK01000212.1 GCA_022730245.1 Halothiobacillus neapolitanus | reverse complement strand
CCGCTCCTACATGGGTTAAACTTATAGGCTTGGGGTTTCGGCTCAATCGTTGGGCAAAATCGGTATCTATTGAATGTTTGGGAGATGAATTAGATGTTTGAATCATTATTAGTATTGGATAAACAGGCGCATCGTGATTTGCGTATGCGCGTTTCTGTGCCCTATTTTTATGCGCAAAATTTAAGTATGACCCCGCTGTGCGCCGAAGAGGTTTTGCAGGTGGCGCGTGAGTTTTTGATTGTGTTCCCGCTTGAGGGCGGCGTGCCGCAGGCGCTGCTTGGTTTGGGCAATGAGCGCAATGTGTATGTCGATGCGCAGGGACGCTGGTTAGCGCGTTATGTGCCTGCGCATGTACGGCGTTATCCGTTTATGTTGGGTACTGTGCCGTTGGCGGAGGGGGCAACAGAAAATCGTCAGTTTGTGTTGCAATTTGTGGAAAACGCGCCGCATTTTGCTGATTCACAAGGCCGCCCACTTTTCGATGTCACCGGTCAACCGAGTGAATTGTTGCAGCGCGTGCAGGGGATGTTGATGACGCTGCAAAAGGACTTTGAGCGCGCTTTGGCTCAGGTGGCGCAGTTGTCTGAGTTGGGGTTGCTGAAAGCAGGTGAGTTGACGTTCAAGCAAGACGATAAGCCGATTCGCCTTGGTGGTTTCCGCTTACTGGATGAGGCGGCATTTAATGCTTTGCCTGCCGAAGCGTTGCAGCAATTGCGTGATTCGGGTGCGTTGAATCTGGTGTACGCTCACAAGGTTTCCATGACCTTGCTGCAGGACGGGGTGCTGGCCGAAGCCGCGCGGATGCACCGCCAGATGGCGCCAAGCGCCGATGTGTTGGCACAGGGTGATGTGCGTTTGAGCTTCGATTAGAGGTTTGCCGGATGCGCTGCGCTTATCCAGCCTACGGTTGATGGTTTTTTGATGTGGTTTGCCGGATGCGCTGCGCTTATCCGGCCTACGGGTTGGTGATTGTTTGGTGTAGGCCGGATAAGCGTAAGCGCATCCGGCTTTTTGTTGGATGTCTTCGAGGTTGAGCCATGAGCATGTATCGGCGTGTGTATATCCCCGGAGGTACGTATTTCTTTACTGTGGTGACTCATGCACGGGCTGCGTTGTTTGCGGATGCCGTGAACATTACGCTCTTGGGGGAGGCGATGCGAACGGTGCGTGCTTCACGCCCTTTTACCCTGGATGCGGTGGTGGTATTGCCGGATCATGTGCATTGTGTGATGCGTATGCCTGACAACGATGCGGATTTTTCGTCACGCTGGCGCGAAATCAAGAAGTATGTTTCAAGGCGGGTCGCGTCGGTACAGCGTTTTTGGCAGCCCAGGTTTTGGGAGCACGCGTTGCGCGATGAGGCGGATTGGCGTAATCACATGGATTATGTGCATTTCAATCCGGTCAAGCATGGATTTGTGACATGTGCGGCGGATTGGCCGTGGTCGTCGTTGCGGCAGGCGGTGAATAAGGGGTGGTATCCACCCGGTTGGGGGTGTGTTGCACCGGAGGCAGTGCGCGATTGAGATTTGGAGTGAGGGTGGGTTTGCCGGATGCGCTGCGCTTATCCGGCCTACGGGGTGGTGGTTGTTGGATGGGGGGTTGCCGGATGCGCTCACGCTTATCCGGCCTACG
>DZCK01000088.1 GCA_022730245.1 Halothiobacillus neapolitanus | reverse complement strand
GCTGACACAGGGTTATTAATTGAGCCTTGAATTCGGGTGAATACGTTCACCGGAGGCGGGCAGCAGGGAGCTGGGCTAATCAATGTTTCCACTAAAAAAAAGGTGGATGCTGTGTACCCTACTCTTTACTCGGCAGAATAGATGGGACGGCTTGACGCTTATGGTACAACCGGGGGCTCAGTCATTTCCGTTGGCGGCTGAGTCACAGGTGTCACAGGTGCCGGAACGATGGATTCTGCGGGCACGGGCGCAGCGGCTTCTGCTGCGCTGGGTTCTGATGGCGAGGAAGGCGGCGTTGACGATGGTGGCAGCACGGGGGTTTCTGTTACCGCCGCATTGGCCGGCCCCTTGAATGCTTTTTCCAATTCGACATTGGCGGGTTCTGTCGTTGACGCGGCGGGCGGTACTGGTTCGACGGGCGGCGCAGGCAAATCAACCGCCGCTTGGGGTTTGGGTAGTGGCATCCCCGCTGCCGGTGGTTGATTTCGGGGCACTAACGAATCAGTAATCACGGGGGGCGCGACTTCAAAGCTCGGGTCTTGCAACACGGCTGTAACGGCAGCAAAGAAGTTTTTATAAAACACGCGATCACGAATGGTTTCATCCGACACTTTAACCATGGAATCCACCGATTGCCCGATGGGCATTGAAATAGAGCCCAACACGGAGACGCCGACACTCGCGGCGTTGGCCGATTTTTTCAAATCGTATTTGGAAATGAGGCCGTTGGCGTAAATGGTGCTGCCTGTGGCATCCGGCAAACAGACTACGCTCATCTCCAAAAAACTGCTCCGCCCGCTATCCATCAGGTAGGCTTTGCGCCCTTTGACCGTGCCTGCTTTGGCGGTGTTATCCAAGGTGTAGCCATCGCCCAGCAAAGTGCGCTCCGCCGCCGTGCAGGCCACCGTAGACGATGCCCCGACATGCCTTTGATACGGGCTGTTGTTAGAAAAACTATTCTGGGTGAAGTTTTCATGCGGGGTACTGCTGCATGCCGTGGTTAGTAAAACCAGTGGCAACAGTCCAATAAGCAGGGAAGAAACAGATATTTTTTTCATATAAATCAATAAAAAAGCATGAATAAATCGAGACCAAGAATAACAAGATACTATCACGGCCTGCGGGCAATCAATCGCGGGTAGGTAACCGCGTCATTAACATAATACCCACCCAAATTTGCCCGATAGTGGAAACAATCTAACGCGCAGGCGACTCATTCCATAAGTAATTGAGTAATTGCGCCATCAATTGCTGATTTTGCTGATAACTGGCGGTCGGCTCTGCCTGAATGCGGGCTGCTTGGGCGACAAAAGGCGCCTCATTGAGCTCATCCTCGCCGTGTTCGATGAGGTCATTCACTGTGCTCAGTGTCATCTCTAGATGAAATTGCAAGCCCACTACCTTCGATTGATAAATAAAGCCCTGATGCCCGCAGGCGGCGCTTTTCGCTAAGAGTTCAGCCTGCTTTGGCAAAGCAAACGTATCGCCATGCCAGTGAAATACGGTTTCGGAACCGACCGCTTTAGGCCAAATGCGGCGCGCCGCAGGCATCCACTCGATGGGCCACCAGCCAATTTCTGGCTGGGGATTTTTTTGAACCACCGCACCCAGTTGCTCGGCGATTAACTGCGCGCCCAAACAAATACCCAGCGCGGGTTTGCCGAGATTAAGATATTGACGAAGATAGGCTTTCTCCTCGATCAACCAAGGATACTGTGCCGTGTCGTGCACCCCCATCGGCCCGCCGAGCACAATCATAAAATCCAAACTTTCTGGGTTCGGCAAAGCCGTAGATAACGGGGCATACTGGGGCACCATCTGCACCGAAATATTGCGGGCAGCAAACCACGGTGCCATCGCGCCCAAGCCCTCGAATGAGGCATGCTGAAAGGCTAAAACTTGCATAATTTCTTCCTCAATCACGCGTTAACAGACGATTCTATTACTCGATTCTATTACCCGATTCAGGCATCCAATTCAACCACTCGGCGCGCCACCCGCCCGCTCATTTGGCACATTAATTCATAGCTGATGGTGGCTGCCGCGCTGGCCACTTCATCGATGGGTAGTTGCGCGCCCCAGCACTCCACCATATCGCCCACCGCAGCGGTGATGCCGCGCAAATCAATTGTTATTAAATCCATCGACACCCGACCAATCAGGGCGGCACGCTGGCCATTCACGATAATGGGCGTGCCATCGGGCGCGTGGCGCGGGTAACCATCGCCATAACCGATGGCCGCCACGCCCACGGGCATGGTTTCAGGCGCAGTAAAACGGCCACCATAGCCCACCGATTCACCCGCTAACACGGTGCGAACGGCAATCAGCTGGGTGGTTAAGCTCATCACTGGGCGCAAATCGTGCGCTGCCGCTGTGCCTTCGGTGAACGGGTTGCCGCCATAAAGCATGATGCCGGGACGCACCCAATCGCCCCCTGCCTCGGGGAATGCAAGCAAACCGGCAGAATTGCACAAACTTAATTCACCGGCACAAGGTGCTGTTGCTTGCTGAAACAGGGCAATTTGCGCTTGAGTCGGCGCAGCATCGGGCTCATCGGCGCGTGCAAAATGGGTGAGCACACCGGAATTTGGCCGCACACCGCGCAGGGTGCTCACACGAGCATAGGCTGCGGGAAATTCTTGCGGCGTAAATCCGACTCGATGCATGCCGGTATCTATCTTCAGCCACACGGTAAGCGGCAAGCCAAAACCCACGGTGCCCACCGCATCAATTTGGCTGGCATGATGAAACACGGGTTCTAAAAAGCGTTTGGCGGCGCGGCGTGCTTCGGCCTGATTCATCACGCCTTGCAACACCACTATGCGCTGGGTGATACCCGCTTGGCGCAAAGCTTCGCCCTCGCCCAAGCTTGCCACCATAAAACCATCCACGATACCCCGCAGCGCGTGCGCCACGGTTGCCGCGCCGTGGCCATAGCCATCGGCTTTTACGGCAGCAAGAATTTTTCGCTGCCCCGCTGCGCGTTTGGCCACCATCGCGTTATGCCGCAACGCCGACAAATCGAGGGTGAGCGTAGCGCGGCGCAAGCCGCTGGCAGCCTCGGGCGCAAGGGTATTAAACGCCGCCAGCAATTTGGGGGTTAAGCGGGGCAGCGTAGGCTCGGCCATTAGTGGTAGCCCTCGGGCTGCACATCGTTGGAGATGTAGTCTTCAAAGCGGGTGTTTTGCCCACGGAAGGTTAAAAACAAATTGCCGATGGGCCCGTTACGCTGCTTACCGATGATGATTTCTGCCATGCCTTTTTGCGGGGATTCTTTGTCGTACACTTCATCGCGATAGATAAATACAATTAAATCAGCATCTTGCTCGATTGCGCCCGATTCACGCAAATCGGACATTACGGGGCGCTTATTGGGCCGCTGTTCGAGCGAGCGATTCAACTGCGAAAGCGCAACCACGGGCACTTTGAGTTCTTTGGCAATGGCTTTGAGCGAGCGGGAAATCTCAGAGATTTCATTGGTGCGGTTCTCTTTGGTGCCGGGCACCTGCATTAATTGCAGGTAATCGACCACAATCACGCCTAACTCGCAGGTGCGTGCCAGCCTTCGGGCGCGGGAGCGTAAATCGCTCGGCGAGAGTGCGGGCGTATCATCAATGTGAATTTCGGTTTGGCTCAAAATACCCACCGCCGAGGTGAGCCGGTGCCAATCTTGATCGTCCAGCCGCCCCGTGCGCACGCGGGTTTGATCGACCCGACCAATCGATGACAGCATCCGCAGCGCCAGTTGCTCGCCCGGCATTTCCATCGAAAACACGGCCACTGCTTTTCTGCCCGAAATGGCGATGTGTTCGGCGATATTCATCGCAAACGTGGTTTTACCCATCGAAGGCCGACCGGCAACAATCACCAAATCGCCCGCCTGCAGGCCTGAGGTCATCTCATCAAAATCTTTAAACCCGGTGGCATTGCCGGTAATGGCTTCTTCTCGCTCAAAGAGTTCTGCCACGCGATCCATCGCGCCGGTCATCAAATCTTTAATGGGGCGAAACCCTCGGGTTAAGCGCTCGCCTTCATCGGCAATCTGAAAAATCTCGCGCTCGGCGAATTCCATCACTTCACTCGCCGCGCGACCCTCGGGGCGATACCCCATCGTCACAATTTGCGTGCCCACATCGATTAATTGACGCAGCACGGCGCTTTCCCGAATCATCTGCGCATAGGCCAGAATATTCGCCGCCGTGGGCACCGCCTCCACCAATTCCACCAAATAGGTCGCGCCGCCCGCCTCGGCGAGCTGATCGCGTTTGGTGAGCCATTCCGCCACCATTACCGCATCAAACGGCTTGTTACCTTCCGATAAGCCTAAAATGGCGGCATACACCAGCCGGTGATCGGCACGATAAAAATCATCGACCCGTAACACATCGCTGATTTTTTCCAGTGCCAGATGATCGAGCATCAAGCCGCCCAACACGGCTTGCTCTGCGTCTTGAGAATGCGGCGGCATGCGCACATTGGCGAGGGCGTCGGTGATGGTGGGTGATGAAAAATGGGGCGAAAAATCAGACGACATAAGGGCACAACAATCGAAAAAAACGGGCATTCATCATACACCGCCCCGCCCCATCTCGCGGACGGGTGCTATGAAAAAAAGCCACCCATCCCAAAGGGATTCAGTGGCTTTAAATGCGAAAAATTAAAACGTGATTAGCGCGCCAAGAATAGGCTCTTAGATGGCAGTCACCACGCCGGTTTGCGGATTCAAACGAAAGCTTTTTTTGCTAAATTGCGCGGCCAATGCCGTTAGGTTTTGAGTTAAATCGGTGGCCACGGTCGCCTGATCGATCAGCAGATAATCGATGAGGGTTTGCGTTTGTGTTACCGAGAAAATCATGATGCCGTGGGCTCGGGTATCGGCAAAAATAATCGGCTCATCGGTAGGCGCGGAATATTGCAAGGTTTGATCTAACCCCAGCACCAAGGCTTGATTGGCCGCCGCTTTTTGCGTGGCATCTAACCCCGGCAACCCGGCAATGGCACTTTCAACAAAGTTATTAAAGGTGCCAGAACTAATAGCAGGCCCCGTAAAATCCGCCACCGGCATGGCCATAGCAGGGGTTTTGTGCGTGGTCACAAAACTTGCGTGAATATCCCCCGAAGCCAAAAATGCGCCCGGACGATTGGCCAGCGTTTCAAGCAAAGCTTGCTTGCCTTGCGGAAAGCCATCCCACTGATCGACATTCGGTTTGAAAATGGTTTGATAATCGGCCGGCAAATTGGTGGCCGTGGAAAGATTCCAAAGCAAGGGTGCGGTTGAAACCGTGCTAATCACGTTGATAAATGTGGCATCTGAGGCCAGCGCATTGCCCAAAAATTGGCGCTGAATTTCACCCAGCGGGTCTTGGTTATATTGCCCGGTGGCCTGCATATATTGGGCATATAAATCGAAGGTGGGCTGCACCACGGCATATCGCGCGCCCAATTCGCTGAAAAACGCCTGCTTACCCATGTGCAAATAGGCAATGCCCCGGGGCAGTGCATCGTAGGTAGTTTGGTCGATCAAGGGCAAGGCGGTCGCACCTGGGATTAAACCGGCATTAACTGCTGCGTTAAATTGCGTGACCAACTGATTGAATACAAAGGCAGAAACGAGACCCGTTAAATCAGCCGTTGCCTTGGTGGGCGCAAGATTGGCCGCAAAACCGGCTTGAATATACCCTTGCGCCAAAACCGGCACCAAGGCTTGTAGATAATTAGCCCACGGCGCGGTGGTGGTATCCACATACGGCCCAAAACTTAGCTTTACGGCATCGTATTTAGCTTGCCCCAAAACCCCAATTAACACCGGCGCACTCATCACGACTTTGCCGGGGAAGGCATCTTCGGGAATTAAATGATCGGGGCGATAGCTGCGGTAATCGAGCAGCACGGTTTCTAAATTCTGACCAAACCGCAAGCGGCGATACAGCACGTTATTCGGCCAAAGTGTTGAGGGGTCTTTATTTAAAGCCGCCGTGCTGGTGATGATCGGATCATCAATCGGCATAAACTCGTAATACACCTGCTCGGCACGATCGCGGCGCGGCGGGTTGTATTCATCAATTAAGCCATTGGTATATGTGGCCGTGGCACCCCAGCAATCATCGGAATATTCGTGATCGTCCCATATACCGATCATCGGATATTGTTCATGCACGCGCTGCAAGATGGGGTCGCTGCGGTAGGTTTTGTATAAATCGCGGTAGTTTGAAACGCTAGAAGCCGCGTAAAACGTATTGCTGCCACTACCCAATGCAATCGCACCGGCGGTATCGGTAAACGTAACCTTGCGGCTGGTGCCGATGGTTTGGTATGAAGGGTCACCGGTGGTTTCATAAATGTAATCGCCGATTTGCAGGATAAAATCCAAATCCGGCTCCGCCTGCAACACCTGCGCCCACACGTTGTAATAGCGGCCAATGTAATCTTGGCAAGAAGTAACCGCGTATTTCACCGGCACATTGGCTTTGGCATCTGGCGCTGTTTTGGTGCGCCCCGTGCGCGAGCTCGCCTGGGTATTGGTGCCAGTTTTCACCAAAAAACGGTAAAAGTAGCGTGTGCCCGGTTGCAGCCCTACCACTTTTACCCGCAGGCAATGATCGTGCGCGGCAGCGGCGGGCAAACCTTCTTTATCCACCAGAACCGTGGCAAAATCTGCCGTTTGGCTCACCTGAAGGCGCAGCGTGCCATCGGTATTGGCATCCAAACCGCCCAAGCGCGTCCAAAGAATCACCGAATTGGCTTTGGGATCACCCGAGGCCACCGATTGCGGGAAACGGGTCGCATCGGTCGTGATGCTTGTGGTGGGCGCATCACTTGAACCACCGCAGGCCTGCAAAGCCACAGCAGCGGCTGTTAACGTCACTAATTTAAGAAACTGCCGACGGCCAACGGCCAAAACATCACCGGGGAGATTGCGCGCGCTCATGGAAATCCTGCCTTGAATTTAAGTATTTGCTACCCGTTCAGGCTAAAGCGGCTGTGTGAATCTTTCATGGCAGGGCGGAACTTGCCCACGGCAACCTCGCTCTATGGCAAGGCATCAATCAAATTCTTTTTAATGCGCAATTTGGGGAAATAAATTTATGTATGTTGTCGCAAATCGCGTACCCGTCGCCGCCGAATGGCGAACCCAGTTTGAAGAGCGCTTTCGGGCGCGTGCAAGCCAAGTGGATCAACACCCCGGTTTTGTACGCATGGAAATTTTGCGCCCCGAAGCCTGTGATGGCGTTTATGTGGTGCTCACCCATTGGCAAGATAAGGCCGCCTTTGAAGGCTGGATCGGCAGCCCCGATTTTCGTGCGGCGCACAGTAATCCGCTACCCAAAGAGGCCTTTACCGGCGCAGGCCAAATCGAACGCCACGAGGTGATTATCTCAAGCGAAGCCAACTTTACACCGGCCACTAGCAGCCTGTCGGACTTTAGGGAAATCGGCTGCAAATCCATCTGAACGGTGC
>DZCK01000087.1 GCA_022730245.1 Halothiobacillus neapolitanus | reverse complement strand
TTTTCCACCCAGGTGCTTCCTTCTTATTGATTGAATGAACGCCAACCTTGTATCACAGCGGCCAAAAGAATAGGATCAATTGCTATTAAATTTTACGGAGATGCGCAAAATGACTCAAGCAACGCCTGCAACCAGCAACGAAGAACTTGCCGCTGTTAAAGCGGATCTGTCACTGCTCAAAAAAGATTTGGCCGAGCTGCTCAGCGTCATGAAAGAATCAGGCAAAACCCGCGCCAGCAACTTAGAGCACGATGCCCTCGCCGCAGTTCATTCTGCCATTGACACCTTAACTGCGCGGGTTAACGAGGCGCGCACAGGAGCCACTAACCAAGCCAACGCCACGCTTGAGCAAGCAGAGCAGCTGGTGGATCGCCATCCTGTCGCAACATTATTAACCGCGTTTGGTGTGGGTTTTTTGTTGGCAAAATTATTTAGTAAAAACTAAAACGTATGTCTGAATTTGTCATTGCCCTGCTGGAGCTGCTTGAAGCGGAAGGCAGGGCGTTTCGTCGGGCATTGCGTCGCGCCAGTTTTGGTGTGGCGTTTCTTATTATTGCCACGCTCCTTGTGCTCGCCGGTTTTAGCTTTTTAATGGCTTCGGGGTATTGGGCGCTAACCGCCTTTTTTAGTGCCAGCATCTCAGCACTCATCATAGGCAGTACAATTTTATGCATTGCGGCGGCGCTCGGTTTTGCCGCCCATCGCGCCCTGCGATAAGGAATGAACACGATGCAACAACCGCCTTCCCTTGATGGGGCAAAAGCCCGATTACGCGCATCAAGCCAAGCAATAACCCCCCTTGCGCTCTTAAAGAAAACCGTGCGGCGTTATCCAGGGGTAAGCATCGGTGTGGCCTTAACGGCAGGTGCGTTATCGGTGCGCACCCTGCCCCGGGTTTATCAAAGCGTGCAAAAACATTCATGGTTAGCCTTATTAATCTCGCGATGGGTGCTGCGGATTAACTAATCTGCCTTATTTTAATTAATCGGCCTTGACTGCCCTGCTTTTGAGTTTGCGTATGGATTTTGATGTGATTGTCATTGGCGCTGGGGCGGCAGGTATGATGTGCGCGGCGCAAGCTGGCCTGCGTGGGCGGCGGGTGCTGTTAATTGACCATGCCACCAAAATTGGCGAGCGCATTCGCATTTCAGGCGGCGGGCGCTGTAATTTCACCAACCGAATTGTTAAGCCGGAACATTTTCTTTCACAAAATCCGCATTTTTCTCGTTCTGCCTTAACGCAATTCAGCGCCGCTGATTTCATTGCGTTAGTTGAGCAATATGGCATTGCCTATCATGAGAAAACCCTAGGCCAGCTATTTTGCAATGACTCTGCGCAGCAAATTATTGCCCTACTCAAAGATCAATGCACCCAAGGCCAAGTGCAATGGGCGCAGCCCTGCCCTGTGCATTCGGTTAAAAAAACCCCCACAGGCTTCGCGCTTGAAACGGCAGAGGGCCGATTTAGCAGCCAATCGTTAGTGATTGCCACCGGCGGGCTTGCCATACCTCAATTGGGCGCAACCCCCTTTGGCTACCATATTGCCGAGCAATTTGGGCTGAATGTTATTCCACCGCAACCCGCGTTAGTGCCCCTAGCGGCCGCATCTGATTACGTTGAGCCCTTCGGTCAATGGGCGGGCAATTCACTTAACGTGCGCGCCCAATGCGGCAATAACACCCCGCTGTTTCGAGAAAATTTATTGTTTACACATCGGGGATTATCGGGACCGGCCATTTTGCAAGTATCCAGCTACTGGCAGCAGCAAGCGTATCAGGGCGGTAAAAAGCACCCCATTAGCTTAAATTTATTACCCGATCTGGACATCCCTGCTTGGCTGCAAAGCCATCGCGCCGTGAAATTGACGTTAGCGCAATTACTCACTCAGACCGCACAGCCTGCTTGGCCTAAACGCATCGCGCAGGCTTGGTGTGATCTTAAAGGCTGGCGCAAACCGATGGCCGAGCACAGCAACAAAGAGATTATGGCGATGAGTGAAGCCTTGGGCGCCTGGATGCTAATGCCCGCCGGCACCTTAGGCTACGCCAAGGCAGAGGTCACCTTAGGCGGCGTGGATACCGAGGCACTTTCTTCAAAAACAATGGCGAGTAAAACCGTGCCTGGCTTGTATTTTATCGGTGAAGTGGTCGATGTAACGGGTTGGTTGGGCGGCTATAACTTTCAGTGGGCTTGGTCCTCTGGCTGGGTGGCGGGGCAGTCCGCTTAACATAGCCGCCAACTTAAAGAGCCTGCGATATAAATTAACTCAGCCGCCACCTGCCCGTTATCCAAAAATTAAGAGCGTTAGACATCTAACGCGCCCTGCCCCACAAACGATTCAAACGCGGGTAATTGCGTGAGTGATTCCAAGCTAAAATCTTGCAAAAACTGTGGCGTAGTCGCTAATAGCTCGGGCTTGCCGGGGCTATCTTTTACGCCCACGACACGAACCCAGCCGCGTTCGGTTAACAACCGAATAATCGCGGCATTAACCGCGACACCGCGCACGGCTTCTATCTCTGCCCGAGTAATCGGTTGACGCCAGGCAATCAAAGCGAGTGTTTCAAGCACCGCGCGCGAATAGCGGCTCGTTTTTGGTGCCTCGCTACGCGCCAAATAAGGGGCTAAACGCGCATTAGCCACCAGTTGCCAATGGGGCTCTTGAGATAAGCCCCCCAATTTCATTTGAATAAATGGATGTGCTTGATACTGGCGCTCCAGCGTCCTTAGCGCCATCTCGATAGCGGTTTGCGGCGTTTCACTGCCAAGCATGCGCACAAGGGTGGCCATCGTTAAAGGTTCGGCGTGGGTAAGCAATAAAGCCTCTATCAACGGCACGAGCCCATCAACGGTTTTATTTTCCCAACAAAGCTCGGGGGTTTGCATTTAAAGATCAACCTATACAAAAAATTGCACGCCATGCTATGAAATATTACGTTATAGTATTACAAAAATCGCCGCCCTTTAAGCGAAGTGGGTGATTATGGCATCACCCACGCCAACCGAAGGCAAGCCAGCGTACAAACCACGGTTGTTTTATCGAATTTCAAGGAGTTAACTATGCGTTTTATCGCTTTATTAGCGTTTATTTTGAGCTTTGCGGCGCCGGCAAGCTTTGCCGATACGCCCTTAAAAGTCGCAGTCAGCATTCCCCCACAAAAGTATTTTGTTGAAGCCATTGGTGGCTCGCATGTGCAAGTTGAAGTGCTGGTGCCCGCAACAGCAGAACCTGAAACGTATGAACCCACCCCGCGTCAAATTACCGCGCTCTCACAGGCCAATTTATATATGAAAATTGGCGTGCCTTTGGAGCGCGCTTGGCTTGAACGCTTTACCGGTGCAAACGCCAAGATGGTCGTTGTGGATACCACCCGGGGTATTGAGCGCATGCCGATGATTAAAGGCACCGATGAAGTGGTCGGCAAATCAGGGCTAGACCCCCACATCTGGCTCTCGCCTGTTTTGGTGCGTATTCAAGCCATGAATATTCGTGATGCGTTAATTAAAGCGGATCCCAGCCATGCAGCCGATTATCGCCAAGGATATGCCAAGCTCGCGCAAACCATTGATGGCGTTGACGATGCCATTTTGAAAACCCTAAGCGCCCATCCCTTGCAACAAACGAAATTTATCGTGTTTCATCCCGCATTTGGTTACTTCGCCGCAGCCTATGGCTTAACCCAAGTGCCGATTGAAGTTGAAGGCAAAGAACCTGGCCCCAAACAACTGGCTGAATTAATCGATTTCGCCAAGAAAAACGCGATTAAAGTCGTATTTATTGAGCCGCAATTTGCCCAAAAAGCCGCCAAAACAATTGCCGATGCCATTGGCGGCGAAGTGGTCACCATTGATCCCCTGCAAGAAAATTGGCCAGCCGGCATGACCGCCATTGCCGATGCCTTGCAAAAAACTTTGAATTGATTCACAACGCATCATGCAAAACCCCATTATTGAGATTTGCGATTTAGCCTACACCTATGACAGCACCCCCGCTTTAAGTGGCGTGAATGTGCAGATTAATCGAGGCGACTTTATCGCGGTTATTGGCCCTAATGGCGGCGGTAAAACCACGTTGATGCGACTCATTCTTGGTTTATTGAAACCGCAGCAAGGGCAGCTATCTGTATTTGGCGCGCCGCCAGGCAGCAATCCTGCCCGTATTGGCTATGTGCCACAACACAGCAATACCACGCAGGGGTTTCCAGCCGCAGCCGAGCAAGTGGTGTTGATGGGGTTAGCGCAAGGCAAACAGCGGGGGTTTCGGTTTACCGCAGCCGAACGCGAAGCGGCCAATCATGCCATGCGGCGCGCGGGTGTGCTGGATTTACGGCATCGTCGGTTAAATGAACTATCCGGCGGCCAACGCCAGCGGATTTTGATTGCCCGAGCACTCATTACCCAGCCCGAACTGCTCATTTTGGATGAACCCTTATCCAACATTGATCCCTATGGTCGCCAGTGCATTTTAGAGACGCTAACCGGGCTTGATTCCCAAACCACCGTCGTGATGGTGAGTCATGATCTAGGTATCACTGCCAACGCGGTAACCGACATCATCGCCGTGAATCATTACGCCTTAAGCGCCGGCGGCACCAAGCTGACCCCCGCCATGCTGGCGCTCATGTATGGCACCCATGAAGCCGGTTGCCCCGTGCATGCCCTGCTCCAACAATGGGTGGATTCCGCCACACCATCCGCGCCCGCCCTGCCCGCCCTCATCACCACAGAACACACCCATGAACCTCGCTGATTTATTGCAACAAACCTTTATGCAACATGCGCTCATCGCCAGCCTGCTCGTTAGCATTACCTGCGGCGTTATTGGCGCTTTGGTTGTCGTCAACCGGTTAATTTTCATGGCGGGTGGCATTGCCCACACGGCTTATGGCGGCGTTGGTTTAGCTTTTTTTCTGGGCGCACCCGTACTGCCTACTGCCGGCTTATTCACAGCGGGGGCTGCGGTTATTTTGGGCGCGCTCACCCAAACTAAACGCGAGCGCACCGATACCCTTATCGGCGTTATTTGGGCTGCCGGCATGGCCTTTGGCATCATTATGATTAACTTAACCCCAGGCTATAACGTGGGGCTAATGAGCTACCTCTTTGGCAGCATTCTCACCGTGCCTGCCCAAGATTTATGGGTCATGCTGGGCATTGATGGGGTGATTGTCGGCTTAACGCTGTTTTTTTATCGGGATATATTATCGTTCTCGTTTGACCCCGACTTTGCGCGCTCTCGCGGGATTCCCGTGCGCTTTTTATATTTTATGCTGCTGATTATGGTCGCTGAAGCAGTTGTAATGATGATTCAAGTGGTGGGTTTAATCTTAGTTATCGCCCTACTCACCTTGCCGCCCTACTTAGCCGAACGCCACACCAAAAGTTTAGTGGGCTTAATGGTCGCCTCTGGGCTATGGAGTTTAGTGTTCTGCGTGGGCGGTTTAGCGGTGGCCTATCAGTTTGATTTAAGCTCAGGCGCCAGCATTATTGCCACGGCCTGCGCCATTTATCTTATGTTTATCGTCGGCCAAACCGGCTGGCAATGGCTGCGCACGCAAACTAAAACTCCGGCATAATTCTTAGCATAAACGGGGTTCTTTCAATGCCCGAAACGCACAAGGATTTACGATGGACTATCGCAAACAATTTCCTGTCGATCCCACAAAGCAATGCCTGCTTGGTGATATTGACCCCAATAATACCGCTGATATCGCGTCTAAAAGCGAAGCCACTGTCTTAACCGATCAATATCGCGATCAAATGGAAGCCGAGCAATTTTTGCTCTACGCCGACGGGCGTCAATCTTTGCTGGTTGTATTGCAAGCGCTTGATGCGGCGGGAAAAGATGGCGTGATTCGCCACGTATTTAGCGCCATGAATCCACAAGGCACCCGCGTCCATGGCTTCAAGCAACCCACGCCGATAGAAGCTGCCCACGATTTTTTATGGCGCGCCCACAAACAAGTGCCCGCCGATGGGGAAGTCGTTATTTTTAATCGCTCGCACTATGAAGATGTGCTGGTGGTGCGAGTGCATAATTTAGTGCCCGAAGACATCTGGTCGCAGCGCTACGACAAAATTAATGAATTTGAGCGACTCCTCACAGAAAATGGCACCAAAATTCTTAAATTTTTCCTGCATATCAGCCCAGAAGAGCAACTAGAGCGTTTCAAAAAACGCCTTGATGACCCAAAGCGCCACTGGAAAATCAGTGACTCCGATTATTCCGAACGCAAATTCTGGCCCCAATACATTGAGGCCTATCAAGATGCGCTCACCAAAACCAGCACCCCGCATGCACCGTGGTATGTTATTCCGGCCAACAACAAATGGTTTCGTAACCTTGCCATCTCGCAGATCATCGCCGACACCTTAAAAGACATGAAGCTTGAGCTGCCGCCCACCCATGTCAACATTGAAGAAATTAAAACCCATTACCATGCCGCCGTAAAAGCTGCCAATAGTAATTAAACTTAAATGATTCAGTTGGCGTAAGCCTGTCAATTGGCCCTGAGCTTGGGCGCTTATCGGTACCGCATTGTGGCCAATATCTTGCGCACGGGTCGAGATCAGCAGCCCATTGTGCCGGTTAACGACTGGATTAGCCCTTTGCTGTTGGTTAGAAGCCCGCCAAGCGTTGTTGCGCTCGGCGGGCTTTGTCGTTATGCCATTTTGCCGAAACTGGCATGAATCACATTCTTGGCGTCTCGCAGTTCATCCAGATAATCCGCCCAAACCTGCATCATGCGTTTGCGCTCGGCTAAGTGCTTGGTGCGGTTGTATGCCCGGCCTAATGGGTCACGCACGGCGTGGGCTAATTGAAGTTCGATAATCTCAGGTCTGAAGCCGTGTACCTCCTCGATAATCGTGCGCGCCATCGCGCGAAAGCCGTGCCCCGTTAGTTCGGTTTGCGTGTCGATACCGAGGCGCTTTAATGCCGCGTTCACGTTGTTGTTACTCATCGGGCGGGTGCCCGATCGTGCGCCGGGGAAAACATAGCGCCCGCCACCTGTGAGCGGCTCCAATTCGCGCAATACCTGAGTCATGCGCTCAATTGCTTCTGCTTCGGATTGCTGGCGGCGCTCCTCGGTGACGGTGATTTTTTCAGCCTTGCGCACTTCGGCGGGGTCGCTGCCGTTGGCAATGAGTTTGCGCGCATCGTCACGGTGGGCGCGTGCTTCTTTTAGGCTGGTCTCGGGGTACACCCCCAGCGCAAGCATTTTTTCTTTACCCGCCATGCGGTATTTCAAACGCCAGTACTTTGAGCTATTCGGGTGAATCAACAGGAAAAGCCCCGCCCCGTCTGTTAGCTTGCAATGTTACGTGGCGGGTTGGGCTTGCTTGATCTGGGTATCGGTTAGCGCCATTGGGGAGTGCATCCTTGGGGGTATAAATTTTCTGGTGGGTACAAGCTTTAGGCTGTATACCCCCATTTGCACCCCCAGAATGGATGCGCTGCAATAGGACGACTAGAAATACTATAGGCATAAAAAAACCCGCA
>DZCK01000211.1 GCA_022730245.1 Halothiobacillus neapolitanus | reverse complement strand
GGAAGTCCAACGATTCGAGCGCGAAGAAATGAACACCGCGCCGGATGCCGCGCCGGAAATTAACAGGCCTTGGGCGCATCTAGTCAACAGTGAGAACAAGAAGACAAGCGCCCTTTACAAGCAGGAAGCAACGCGAATCAGGGGGAGCCTGACATCCCAAGAACTGCGAGCATGGGCGCGTGAAGCCACGGTGCGCAACGGTGGAAACAAAACCAAGGCCGGGCTTGAACTTGCCGTGTCAGGTTCTCGCATAGGGCAGCTGGCAAAGCCGAAGGTGTAGCGAGCCAATCCGAAGACTTAGCCCCCAAAAACCGAAGCCCCAAAAACAGGGGCTTTTTTCATTTGTGCAATTCAATCAATGATTTAAGGAGGAATCGCCCCCCTTCGGATTTTCCGAAGTCTAGCCAGAAGTCCCACTTGGGGTAATTCAATGCGAACCGTTGACATTAACCAGCGGAGCTAGACACAGATGAACACCACGCCACAACCAAAGCGCACCACGCCCGCCGCACCGCCCTTGCTTTACAGGCCAACAGAGCTTGCCCGCCTTCTGGCTGTGGGCAGAACAACACTTTACGCATGGGAAGCCGCCGGGACATTCCCGCGCCGCGTAAATCTTGCGCCGGGCGTTGCAGGATGGCTCGCAAGTGATGTGACCGAATGGCTGGAAGCTAAGACCGGGGAGGGTGCGCAATGAAAAAGCCCGCACCGTTTCCAGTACAGGCCGAAGACAACGCCAACACTACCATACCACGCCGCCGGGACGCACTTAGCCCGCGCCTTGTCCGACTTTTGACGGCATTGCTACGCAGCCCGGTTTGGCGCAGGGACGCTGACTCACTCATAGGAACCACGAACGCGCCGCACTACGTTGAGGAGTTGCGCCGCATCTTGGGCTATGGGGCAATTAATACCGAGCTTGTGCCCGTCGTAAACAGGGATGGCGACACGTCCTATGTGGGGAGGTATCACATGCTCGAATCAAGCCGCCCCCTTGCCCTAGAGCTTTTGGGGGTGCGTCATGCGCCCGAGTAACTGCCCCAAGTTTGACAAGTGCAACGCTCCAATCTGTCCCTTGGATGCAAACCATTTGCAAGGTTGCCACCTAGATGGCGAGAAGGTTTGTTACTACCTCACGCAAGCAGCCAAACCCGGCACGGAAGCGATTCTAAGGGGGGCGCTACCGCAGGGAATGCTTGAAGTCATACGTGAGGCCACCCCGGGCATTGTTTCCCGCTGGGGGCGCATACGCCGCGTACTGGAGCGAGCAAGCCGAACCCAGACAAGACTCACCACGCAACCACCCAAGCGGGGCGCGTCATGAATCACGGACACTTTAACTTCAAACACGCCATTAAAGCGATTCTAAGGGGGGCGCTACCGCAGGGAATGCTTGAAGTCATGGAAGCACTAGGCTTGCTTGCTTATGCGCGAGTGCGTGGGGCTTGTGTGCGCTTTATGGCAGGGGGGGCGCATGGCACGCAACCGCGCTAAAGCGACCGGAAAAGGCGGCAAAGGCACATTTACCATGTTGCCGCACCATGTAACCAAGTCCGAACAATTCGCCAGCCTGAGCGCCTACGCGGTCAAGCTGTTGGTGGACGTTTTGAACCAGTACCACGGCAAACAGAACGGCGATTTAAGCCCATC
>DZCK01000086.1 GCA_022730245.1 Halothiobacillus neapolitanus | reverse complement strand
CGATGGCTAGGAGTCCAACCCAAATGCTGTGCGGCAGCACGTGCATCGGCAATTAACCGCGCAGGGTCACCCGCGCGACGCGGCGCGTGTTCGATAACAATGGGTTGCCCCGTGACGGCTTGTGCCGTTTTAATCACGTCCAACACAGAAAACCCATCCCCATTGCCCAAATTAAACCGCTCACTCTGGTTGGTGCGCGCAAGCCATGCCAACGCCCGCAGGTGCGCATCACAGAGATCTTGCACATGAATGTAATCGCGCACGCAACTGCCATCGGGGGTGGGGTAATCGGTTCCAAATACTTGGATGGCTGCCCGATGCCCCGCCGCGACTTGCAAAACAAGGGGGATTAAATGCGTTTCAGGCTCATGCCGTTCACCCAATTCCCCTTCAGGATCTGCGCCCGCTGCATTGAAATAACGTAAACATACCGATTTTAAACCGTAGGCTTGGTCATAGTCTTGAAGGAGCTGTTCGACCATCAATTTGCTGCGGCCATACGCGTTGATGGGGTTTTGAGGATGCGATTCGTCTATCCGTTCGTGTTGCGGCTCGCCAAAGGTGGCAGCGGTGGATGAAAAAATAAAATGCCGCACGCCGTGGCGCACCATAGCATCCAGCAAATTAAGGGTATGGCTTACATTATTTTGGTAATACTTGGCCGGATGCCGCACCGATTCACCCACTAGGCTGAACGCGGCGAAATGCATCACGGCATCGAATGACTGGGTTTGAAATAGGTGGTTTAGTAAGGCGGTATCGGCCATATCACCAAGAACAAACGATCCATAGTTTACGGCATCGGCATGGCCCGTTGAGAGGTTATCGAGCGTGGTGACACTATGCCCTGCCCGCGCTAAGTATTTAACCATGTGCGAGCCTATGTAGCCCGCACCACCCACCACTAAAATGTTCAGCATGTCAGCCTCTTAATCATCGCGCACGCAATCGACAAAGTAGGCTTTACCAAATTCAGTTTCCTCGGCAACTAGGCCATGCACATCGGTTTCAAACCCGGGCAGCTGTTTATTGAAATCACGGGCAAATTTGAGGTAATCCACAATGATTTTATTAAAGCGCTCACCCGGGATAAGCAAAGGGATTCCCGGTGGGTAAGGGGTAACCAAAGAGGCGGTAATTCGCCCTTCGAGCTGGTCGATTGGCACCCGATCAATTTGCTTGCGCGCCATTTTGGCCCATGCATCGGCGGGGCGCATGGCTGGTTCCATTTGCGATAGGTACATTTCGGTGGTGAGCCGCGCCACATCATTTTGCTTATATAAATTATGCAGTTGAATGCACAAATCGCGCAAACCCATCCGCTCGTAGCGGGGGTGCTTGGCGACAAAATCTGGCAAGATTCGCCACAACGGCTGGTTTTTGGTGTATTCATCCTTGAACTGCTGCAAGGCGGTGAGCAAGGTATTCCAGCGGCCTTTGGTGATGCCAATCGTGAACATAATAAAAAAGCTATACAGCCCTGTTTTCTCAACCACAACGCCATGCTCGGCGAGGTATTTGGTAACGATTGACGCGGGAATACCGGTTTCGTCAAAATCGCCATTTAAATTTAGGCCAGGGGTGATTAGGGTGGCTTTAATGGGGTCGAGCATGTTGAAGCGATCGGTCATGCGCTCAAAGCCATGCCAGCTATCATCGGCGCACACCATCCAATCTTCCCGCGAACCGATACCCTCTTCCGCTAAATGCTCAGGCCCCCATACTTTAAACCACCAATCATCGCCATATTCGGCATCCACTTTGCGCATGGCGCGGCGGAAATCCAAGGCCTCTAAAATCGACTCTTCAACCAGCGCCGTGCCGCCTGGGGGTTCCATCATGGCGGCGGCTACATCGCAGGACGCAATAATGGCGTACTGCGGCGAGGTGGATGAGTGCATGAGATAGGCTTCATTGAATACATCGCGATCAAACAGATGCTGCTCGCTATCTTGCACCAACACTTGCGAGGCTTGCGACAAACCCGCCAGCATTTTGTGGGTGGATTGAGTGGAATAAATCACCGATTTTTCGCAGCGTGGCCGATCCGCACCAATGGCGTGGTAATCGCCATAAAAATCGTGGAACGCGGCATGTGGCAACCAAGCTTCATCAAAATGCAGGTTTTCAACGTACCCATCCAGCTCGTTTTTAATTTCTTCAACGTTATAAATGATGCCATCGTAGGTGGATTGGGTGATGGTCAGAATGCGGGGCGTTTTATCAATGGCTTTTGAAGCAAACGGATGCGCTTCAATTTTGGCCCGAATGGTTTCAACCAAAAATTCACTTTGCGGAATGGGACCAATAATGCCGTAGTGATTACGGGTTGGCATCAAAAACACGGGGATGGCGCCGGTTAATATAATCGAGTGCAAAATCGATTTATGGCAATTGCGATCCACCACCACAATATCACCAGGGGCTACGTTCGAGTTCCACACCATGCGGTTACTGGTTGAGGTGCCATTGGTCACGAAAAACAGGTGATCGGCATTGAAAATGCGCGCCGCATTGCGTTCAGATGCCGCCACGGGACCGGTATGATCGAGCAACTGCCCCAACTCATCGACCGCATTACACACATCGGCGCGCAATAAATTTTCACCAAAAAACTGGTGAAACATTTGCCCGACCGGGCTTTTTAAAAATGCCACGCCACCCGAATGCCCGGGGCAATGCCAAGAATAAGAGCCATCGGCCGCATAGCCCGTGAGCGCCCGAAAAAATGGCGGCGCTACCGAATTTAAATACGCCCGAGCTTCACGCAACACATGCCGTGCGACAAATTCTGGCGTGTCTTCAAACATATGAATAAAGCCATGCAGCTCTTTTAATACCTCGTTCGGCAAATGGCGGCTGGTACGGGTTTCACCATAAAGAAAAATGGGGATATCGGCATTGCGAAACCGAATTTCCCGAATAAATTTACGCAGCTGGACGATAACCGGGAGCTCCTTAGTTTCGTCCTCATCTAGGGTACTGAACTCTTCGTCATCAATCGAAATAATGAACGCCGACACACGGCTTTGCTGTTGGGCAAACGAGGATAAATCCACATAGCTTGTGACACCGAGCACCTCCTCTCCTTCGGCACGAATTGCATCGGCCAGCGCGCGAACACCCAGACCAGAGGCATTTTCTGAACGAAAATCTTCATCAATGATGACGATAGGAAAGCGAAATAACATAGGATGAGCCCTGTGCCGAAGTAGACAAATAAAAAAACAACCCCGTTCACACCTGTGTGCGTGAAGCGGCTGCCCAGTGTTGGTGCCACGCTATTCTAACGCAGCAGGCAAAGCATTTTGCGCGTTCTGCATGACGTTTTGTTGAAGCGATGCAAAACGCACCTAGGAGCCTGCCAGACTTTAGGGAAAACGGCTGCAAATTCATCTGAACGGCGCCTATTTCACCGCTTTTTTGGGCAATAGAACCGGCTATTACCCGGCAAAATCGGCAAAATATGCCCTCGCCCAGCTAAATTTTCGCGACGATTCTATAAGTCCGACAGGCTCCTAGCTCGAATCTTAACGCGCCGCGCTTTGCGCTAAAGAATCGTTCGCTTGAAGCAAATAAATAGGGTAACTAATCGCGATAATCTCTGCTTGAACGCGCCTAGGGGCACCTTCATCGCTGGGTAAAATCAAGATGATTTCTGCATCCAAGTATTTACCCAGCGCGGCGCGCGCCAAGGGGGAATCGATGCTAATTAAACCCTGACTGGGATCAATTTCATCGGGGCCGACCAAGCACACCGTTTGTTGCCGATCATCTTGATATAACAAGGTAATTTCCGCCCCGAAATAGACTCGGCTGGGATCGGTTGGCGGCGCACGCACAACTTTAATATCGCCTAAGCGTTTTTGTAGGTACCGAATGCGCCGATCAATTTCCCGTAAGCGGCGCTTGCCGTAAATATACTCGGCATTTTCAGAGCGATCGCCAAGGGCGGCGGCCTCGCTCACCGCTTGCACAACGGCACGACGCTCGACCCGCCAGAGATGATCGAGCTCTGCCAACAAACGGGCGTGACCGCGTGCGGAAATAACCGCAGTGCTCATGAATTTTGGCCTTTATTTCTTTTGCGCGCCTTTGCGTGGCGGTTGAATGGTAATCATGCTGCCTAATTTCGCCGTGGCGATGGGCGGCTCGGGGTTAATCGTTTGTTTGATGATGCTGACCGCGTGATCCAGATCACGCAGGCGGTTATCTTTAAGCTCGCCGCCCGCTGCGCCCGGATGCCCGCCGCCGCGAAAGTATTTGGCTGAAATCGCACCCGCATCCACACCCGGATTGGCGCGAAGTGAGAGTTTGCCATTGCCGCGCACGCCGATCGCCATATCCATGACTTTGCGGCTTTCCATCATGTCCATGATGACACCGCGCCACACATCATGCGGCCAGTTGTAGAAAATACCGGTTTTCACGCCATCAATCATCACCATCGGCACCGTGGTTTCATCCAACACAGCGGCTGAAAGCAGGTGAAACTTATCGTTCAGCGGGAGTTCAGGATTGTGAATATCCCCTTTATCGATTCGACCTTCGAGAAATTGTTTGCGAATGTCATACAAGCTGCGCTCGATGGCCTCAAGATTATCACCCCGTTCATGGGCGGCAAAAAAAGATTCGATGAGATGGAAACGGTACGCGCGCTTGAGATCGGCCAATGGCGGCGCAAGGTGATCGTCTTGCATCACCAAGCCTAACAAATACAAAGATTTACGAAACAAGGGCTCATCTTTCAGCCACCGATCGCCCATATCGACAAAATCGGCGCGCAAGGCATATTGCGCCTGCTGTGCCTCAGGCATCAGCGCGGCCACCGATTCATACGCAAGCTTGGTAGCGCAGCGTTCGGTATCGAGATAATACCAATCGTATTTGGCGGCCACATCGGCGCCGGTGGCGTGATGATCGAGCAGTTGCAGGGTGGTGGGCACTTTGAGTTTTTTAACGCGTTTGTCGATTTGATCGGCCTGATCGAGCGTTAAATTTAAATCGGTAAGCAAAATGCCCGCAGGTTCGCCTTTGGCCAGAATGGCTTCAACAACCCGATCCACCACAACCGGAATATCGCGGTAATCGGAATTAAAACATTGGGTTTTAACACCCGCCGCTTTCAGCATGAACTGCGCGCCATAGCCATCTAAATCGGTATGTGAAATGTGATACAGCGTGCCTTCAGGCGTGATTAGGGCGGGCGTTGTCATATATTTTTAGCTCGAAAATAAAAAATTGATCAGCATTCTATCAGGCATAAGCCAAAGCCAAAGCTCAGGCTAAAACTCAAGCTAGGGCTCAGACTAAGTTAATAGCCAGAGTACAGGCAAGGTCAACGGCAGCGACAAGCGTATTTTACTTGCGCTTTTTACTTGCGCCGCCAGGTCGTGGTGCCCGCCGCATCTTCAAGCACAATGCCTGCGGCCATCAGTTCATCACGAATAGCGTCTGATTGCGCGAAATCCCGATTTTGCTTTGCAGCCAAGCGCTCATGTATTTTTTTCTCAATGACTGCATCCGAAAGCCCCAGCTGTTCGGTTGGCGCCCACCGTAAAAACGCATCCGAATCATGGCCACCTAAATTAAGCACTTGGCCTATGGCACAAATGGTTGCAGCAACACGCATGGCCGTGGCCTGATCGGCCGGGGTTTGGCTGAGTTTCAGACGATTTAATTCGCTAATTTGCTCAAACACGATGGCTAACGCTTCGGGGGTGTTGAAATCGTCATTCATGACATGGATAAACCGCGTCATCACCTCATCACGCACAGGCGCATCGCTGGCCATGCCCTTAATTGCGGTGTACCAGCGCGATAAGCTGGCGCGCGCGGCATCGAGATTTTGATCGGAGTAATTAAGCGGGCTGCGATAATGGCTCGACAATACAAAAAATCGAATGACTTCAGGGTGATAGTTGGCCATCACCTGTTGCACGGTGAAAAAGTTATCCAACGATTTGGACATTTTTTCTTCGTTGATTCGCACAAATCCATTGTGCATCCAGTAATTGACATAGTGCTGACCGGTCGCACATTCGCTTTGGGCGATTTCATTTTCATGGTGCGGAAATTGCAAATCTTGCCCGCCACCATGAATATCAAATGTGGCGCCCAATGCCCGCGTCGACATGGCCGAGCACTCAATATGCCAGCCCGGCCTTCCGGCACCAAATGGCGCGGCCCAACTCGGGTCACCGGGTTTTTCGGCCTTCCACAGCACAAAATCTAAGGGATCGGTTTTCGCTTCATCGACCTCAACCCGCGCACCGGCACGCAAATCCTCGGGATTGCGATTCGAAAGCGCGCCATAGCGCGAAAATGAAGAAACATCAAAATACACATCCCCATTATCCGCGCGATAGGCGAACCCCTTGCCGATTAAGGTTTCAATCATGGCAACCATATCGCCCACCGCTTCCGTGGCGCGCGGTTCGCTCGTGGGTGGCAAGCAGCCTAAGGCGGCGGCATCATCGTGCATAAATTCGATAAAACGCTCGGTGAGGCTTTGAATGCTCTCTTTATTTTTGGCCGCACGCGCAATGATTTTGTCGTCAATATCGGTGATATTGCGCACATAATTAACGGCATACCCCTGAGAGGTTAAATACCGCACCACCATATCAAACACCACCATCACCCGTGCGTGCCCAATATGGCAGCGATCGTACACCGTCATACCACAGACATACAGGCCAACTTTATTAGGCAAAATAGGGATAAATTCGCGCTTGGCGCGGGCGTGGGTGTCGTAAATAACAAGCATGAGGCGGGGTTCCAAAAACGGGGGTTCAAACGAAATGAACCATAAGATTGCGTTATGATTGCGTTGTTGAGCAGCAATCATAACGCAATTGCGATGGCTGTGACCGAGCGCGCTCGGCGCGTTACTTAAACTTTTCCCAACCTAAAAAGAGAACTGACCTATGGCTAATCCCCGCATTTCTATTACCACCCGCATGGGCTCTATCGTTATCGAACTGAATGCTGAAAAAGCGCCGGCAACCGTTGCCAATTTTTTAGCGTATGTCGAAAGTGGTCATTATGTAGGCACTATTTTTCATCGGGTGATCCCAGGCTTTATGGCGCAAGGCGGCGGTATGACGGTCGATATGGACTCGAAAAAAACCATGCCCCCGATTCAAAACGAAGCCGATAACGGCCTCAAAAATGCCCGAGGCACCATTGCCATGGCGCGCACCGGTGATCCGCATTCAGCCACCAGCCAATTTTTTATTAACTTGAAAGACAATGGTTTTCTCGATTACACCGCCAGCAACCCCCAAGGTTATGGCTATGCGGTGTTTGGCCATGTGATTGATGGCATGGCGGTCGTTGATGCAATGGCAACCCTGCCCACCGGCCGGCGCATGGGGCATAGCGATGTGCCCGCAGAAGACATCACCATCACCGCCGTCGAGCGGCTCGAAGACTAATTCGCCGGCCATCGCAGGCCTAACCCCAAGGAAGTTATCCCATGGCTGAAGTTTTAATCATCGCCGATGTTCACCTAGCGCCTACTAATAGCGCGGCCTTGCAGCCGTGGCAGGCGCTGATGCGGCGAGCCGCTAAAGCTGATGCGTTATATCTCTTGGGGGATTTATTCGATTATTGGGTGGGTGACGATCAACCCAT
>DZCK01000085.1 GCA_022730245.1 Halothiobacillus neapolitanus | reverse complement strand
CGAACTAAATTGAAGTGATTGATTATAACCGAGCCGCCGGCCCGTTTACCCTTGAGTTTTAAAGCAAATGCCAATCAGGCAACTGTTTTTTGGCCATTTGCAACTTTAAATCAGCAAATACAGGCAAACCGTCTCGAAAGGGCGGGATATCCTCGCCTTGAATCAGGGGCAGCATATAGCGCCTAGCAGCTGGGGTAATGCCAAAACCATCGGCGCGAATAAAGGCGGCGGGTACGGGCAGCTCCACATCTGCCACCCCATCTAAAGGCACCGCGCCGAGTGTCCAAAGATACGGTTCATCTGAGGTGCGCGCAATCGTCACCATAAGATCCGTGCGCCCCGACATGGCAAGGCTCACGGCAGAAACACCACAGGCATAAGCCTGCTCGACATCGACTTTAGAGGCAATATGGCGCGCCGAACGCTGAAAATAATCAGAGACAGCCCAATGGGTTTTAAACCCCAGCTGACGGGTCAATTGCGCTAATTGGGGTGCCATTCCGCCCAGCTGCTCGTGGCCGAATGTTGCGCTTTGCTGCGCCTCGGCACAAAAAGATAAATCCGCACAAACCAAGCCCTCGGCTACCACCACAATGCACCAGCCATGGCGGGCGATGCGTTCTTGCAACGCCTGTATAAAATTTAATTCGACAAAAGGCCGCTCCGGAAACATAAGCAACAAGGGCGAATCTTCATCATTAAAAGCCAAACCAGCGGCGGCGGCCAGCCAACCCGCATGGCGACCCATCACCTCCATAATAAAGACCTTGGTCGATGTGCCGGACATCGCCGCCAAATCAAGGGACACCTCACGCACACTGGTTGCGATATATTTTGCAGCTGAGCCGAAGCCCGGGCTGGTATCGGTTTGAGGTAAATCATTATCGATTGTTTTGGGAACCCCAAGCACCCGCAAATCGAGGTGATTCAACCGCGCGAATCGCGCCACTTTAGCCGCCGTTAACATTGAGCCGCCGCCACCGTTATAAATAAAGGTACCAATATCGTGCGCTGCGAACACATCCAGCAACCGTTGATATTGCTCTGGATGGGTGTGCGGCTCGCCTAAATCTGCACGACAAGAACCAAAAGCGCCGCCCGGCGTGTGGCGTAAGGCGGCGATTTGCCCCGAGTATTCCGAATCAAGATCGTATAATTCCTCACGCAATATCCCGAGAATGCCGTCGCGTGCGGCAAAAACCTTACCAAAATACCCCGGATGCCGTCGCGCGGTTTCAATCACACCACAAGCACTGGCATTAATAACAGCGGTAACGCCACCGGATTGAGCATACAAAACATTGTGTGACATAGAACCCTCAAGCATAAGGAATGGTAGAACGATTGTGACAAGCCAGACATAAGGCTATTATGCGGCGGGGACATAACCAAATTATTGCTTAACTTTTGTTTACTTTTTTAGGAGTTCAGGATGCAAATCGGCACCAGCCTCACCCATTGTTTAATCGAGCGTCAGCGCGACCATGAAGGCGCTTCTGGCGAATTTACCCTGCTGATGAATGACATCGTCACTGCCTGTAAAGTTATCTCAGGTTATGTCAAAAAGGGCAACCTCATCGGCATTTTAGGTTCAGCCGAAACCGAGAACATTCAGGGTGAAACCCAGAAAAAACTCGATATCATCTCAAACGATGTCTTCACCGAGACACTGATGAACGGCACCCAAGTGGCTGCCCTCGCCTCAGAAGAAATGGATGAGGTTTATCACCTGCCCAAAGGCGCTAAACGCGGCAAATACTTGTGTGTGTATGATCCGCTTGATGGCTCATCAAACATTGATGTGAACGTCACCGTTGGCACTATTTTCTCTATTCTGCGCGCCCCGGCTGGTGTTGAAGACCCTTCAGAAGAAGATTTCATGTTACCAGGCACCGAGCAAGTCGCCGCCGGTTACTGCATCTACGGCCCCTCTACCATTATGGTGTTAACCACCGGCCACGGCGTAAATGGTTTCACGCTTGATATGGATATTGGCGAGTTCAAACTCACCCACCCCAATATCATGATCCCAGAAGACACCAAAGAATTCGCCATTAATATGTCGAATCAACGGTTCTGGGATGCGCCCGTTAAGCGCTATATTGATGAGTGCTTGGCCGGTAAAGAAGGCCCGCGCGGTAAAGATTTCAACATGCGCTGGGTGGCCTCGATGGTGGCCGAAGTGCACCGCATTTTGACCCGTGGCGGCGTGTTTTTATATCCCGTCGACAGCAAAATTCGCGCCCAAGGTGGTAAATTGCGTTTGATGTATGAAGCCAATCCCATGGCCATGATTATCGAACAGGCGGGCGGCATGGCGATTACCGGCCCTGAGCGCATTATGGCAATTAAACCCCATAAACTGCACCAGCGCGTACCGGTGATTTTAGGCTCAAAAAATGAAGTGCAAGTGCTGCACGATTACCACACTGCCTAAGCCGGTTGCCTTTGCGCTTAGGTGCAAAGGTAAGAGTTATCCCCGTAAAAAGCCCCGAGTGTTCGGGGCTTTTTCTTGCGCCAAGAACAGCTTACTCAGCTGAAGCGACTTTGGCGCCACCGGGACACGTGCTCACGCTGGCGGGCACAGAACCCGTTAAAAGCAAGAACTCACCAAAGGGTCCCATCACATTAGCGGCCTCCATTTTTGGCCCCTCAAACTGCAATTTGCCCGACATCATCGCGCCCATCGCACCGCAACCCCACGAGCCTTTGCCCATGCACGTCCAATCGGCATCCGTTGCGTGCATTAAATAATCGACATCGCCATTGAGTTTCGTGGTTTTAACCGCGCCAGAATAAACGCACATCGCCTTGCCGTCTTTCGGTGCAATATCGAGCTCGACCTTGGAGGCACCGCCACAGCCATCCCGATACATTTGCAAGGCTTTGTAGCCTTTGCCGCCATTATTATTAGCCCAATCGGCAAGCTCAGTAGTTAAGATTGCATTTTGATTCCACTTGGCACACACCTGATTGGCCCACGGTGCATCCATAAAATTGTCGGCACACGCGACTTGGCTAGCCAACACAGCTACGCCAAAAACGGTTATTAAAGCCGTAGATTTAAGTGAGGAAGATAAACCGATTGTAAACATGCCAAAACTCCCGAGTGTGGTTCTTAAAATTGCTTTGAAGAAACTCAAGGTCGGCATTAATTATGAAATGCATGCGGTAAACAGTTAGGTTTTTGTTCCCGTTGGCCGATCCTTGGCTTCAGTTGAGATGATGCCCAAGCAATCAACTCAGCACCAACAGATTTTTTTTAGCCTGAATAAACCCTATGAAAAAACCGGCCGCCGCACACGGAACCAAAGCGCATACATGGCGGGCAAAAAAAGCATCGTAAGGAAGGTACCGCCAAAAATCCCGCCAATCAGGGTATAAGCCAAAGGCCCCCAAAACGTGCTTTCGGTTAAGGGAATAAACGCCAGCACGGCAGCCAGAGCCGTCAAAATCACGGGGCGCGCGCGGCGAATGGTGGCTTCAATCACCGCCGTGTAGCGATCTTGGCCTTGGCGTTCATTTTCGTGAATTTGCCCAACTAAAATCAGCGTATTGCGCATTAAAATGCCGGCCAAACCAATTAAACCCAGCAAAGCCACAAAACCAAATGGCTGATTAAATAGCGCCAGTGAAGCCACCGCGCCAATCAGCCCCAGCGGCGCAGTCAGCAGCACCATAAACAGCCCCGGAAACGACCGCATGATGAGCATAATTAAGGTCAGCATCAGCACAACCATAATCGGCATCACTTTGGCAATCGAGGCTTGCGCCTTGGCCGATTCCTCGACCGAGCCGCCGATTTGGATGTCGTAGCCTAAGGGCAAATCGGCGCGAATTTTATCGAGCTTGGCCCAAATAGCGGCGGTCACATCGGGCGGTTGCGCGCCGGTTACTTCAGCGTCCACATTAATGGAGGGCACGCGGGTACGGCGCTCCAGCACCGGGTACTCATAACGGGTTTCAATCGCCCCCAGCTGCCCCAAGGGCACGGTTTTACCGTTATTCAAATGTATCGGGAGCGTGCTTAGCTGAGCCAAATCGCGGGCGGAAGCCGGTGCGCCGCGCACCAACAAGTTCACGGTGCGAATATCCACCCGTAATTGCGTCACCGGCGTGCCCGATAACCAAGTTTGCGCTTGCGCCTCAATTTCTTGCGGCGTAATGCCCAAGGCGGCTAACCGCGCCGAATCGAAGGTAAAACTCAGCACGGGGGTTTTCTCCCCCCAAGCAAGATGCGGATTGATGGTATGGGGGTTTTCGGCCATCACTTGGCGCACCTGATCGCCGATGCGGCGCAGCTCGCTTATATCCGGCCCCATCACCCGAAACTGCACCGGCCAAATCACCGGCGGGCCATACAGCAGCGGATGAGGCCGCACTTGCGCGCCCGGGAAATCGCCCGCATCAATTTTTTTCTGCAACAGTGCCTGCAACGCGTCCCGCTCGGCGGCGTTATGCGCCACGGCAATAATTTTACCAAAGGCGGGGTCGGGCAGCTCGGGGTTTAATGCCAGAAAAAAGCGCGGTGCGCCTTGCCCAATATAGGTAGAAAGCGCAGCCAACTGCGGCGCGCCATGTAAGCTCGCCGCCACCTCGTGCACCACTTTTTCGGTCGCGGCAATCGATGAGCCTTCGGGCAAATTAACATCAATCAGCAATTCGGGGCGATCGGAACTCGGGAAAAATTGCTTGGCCACGCCCTTGCCCATCACGACCACCGAGGCCACAAATAAAAGAATCGTGATACCCGCCACCAACCAGCGAAAATCCACACAAAAAGTAACAACCCGCCGCAAACCGCGATAAATTCGGCTTTGGTACATGCCCGCGCCACCCGCCGGATGCGCCACCACTTTGGGCAAAAAATGCACCCCAAGATACGGCGTAAACACCACCGCCACGAGCCAAGAGGCAATCAACGAGATGCCTAAAATCCAGAAAATATTGCCGGCGTATTCGCCCACATTGCTTTCTGCAAAACCAATCGGCACAAAGCCCACCACGGTGATGAGCGTGCCCACCAGCATGGGTGCGGCGGTAATGCGCCACGCGGCGGCGGCGGCATCCACCCGCGAAACGCCCTCTTCTAACTTCACCAGCATCATTTCAATGGCGATAATCGCATCATCCACTAAAAGCCCGAGCGAGATAATGAGCGCGCCTAACGTAATGCGATCCAAGTTTTTGCCGGTCATCAGCATCACCGCAAAGGTAATTGCCAAGGTTAAGGGCACCGCCAGCGCCACCACCAGCCCAGCCCGCAAACCGAGCGCAATAAACCCGACCAACATGACCACGCCCAGCGCGATAAAAAACTTTAATTGAAACGTATTAACCGCGAGCTTAATGGCATTGGCCTGATCGGTGACCTTGGTTAAGGTCACCCCCAGCGGCAGCTGGGCTTGCGCCGCCCGTTCAAATTGCGTGAGGCGCTCGCCCAAGGCCAGGCCATTGGCATTTTTGGCCATAATCACGCCGACCATCACGGCATTTTCGCCATTATTTTGAATGATAAAACTCGGCGGATCAGCGTAGCCTTGGCGCACAGATGCCACATCGCCCAAACGAATCACCCGCCCCGCCACGTTCAAACTCGTGTTTTCAATGCGCGCCACAATCCCAGGCTGGCTGGCGGCATAACCGCCATCCAGCCGAAAATACAGGCGCGGGCCTGCCGTTTCCACCAAACCGGCGGGGGTGACGGTATTTTGCGCGGCAATCGCTTGGCCAATCGCGGTGGGGGTAAGGCCAAAGCTGTGCATTTTTTGCGGGTCTAAATCTACAAACACCTGTTCGGGCTGCTCGCCCAAAATATGCGCCTTGGCCACCCCCGGCACCCCGAGCACGCCGGTGCGTAAGCGCTCGGCTTCACGGGCTAAATCGCGCTCGGGCAAGCTCGGCGCGGTTAAGGCATACAGGGTGAAATACACATCGGAGAAATCATCATTAAAAAATGGCCCTTGCACACCGGCGGGCAAGTTGGGCGCTTCATCGCTTAAGTGTTTACGCACTTGATAAAACGCGTTTTGCACCTGATCGGGCGGGGTGTCTTCACGCAAATCTACCCGCATTTGCACACTGCCTGCGCGCGCATAGGTTTCCACCCGATCAAAATAAGGCACGGCTTGAAGCGCTTTTTCGAGTTTATCGGCCACTTGATCTTGCATTTGCTGGGCGGTGGCGCCCGGCCATTGCGCGGTCACCAACATCACTTTAATGGTGAACGAGGGATCTTCAGCACGCCCTAATGAGACAAACGAATACACCCCAACCAAGGCCACCATAATGATGAAATACAAGGTGACCGCATGCTCCCGCACGGCCAAGGCCGATAAATTAAAGCCTGAAAAGCCCCCTCGATTCGCTTCCGGCGGCTGACTGTTCATTGGATGCATACCGCTCATGAACCCAACCCCGGCTGGATGCGCACCCGCTCGCCATCGTGCAAGCGGTTCACCCCAAGGGCGACAATCGGCGTACCGGTGGGCAAATTGGTTTGAATGACCGCGTGCTCGTGGCCTAAATTCAGCACTTGAACGGGGGTGAACACCGCTTTGCCTTCGCGCACCACAAAAACCCCCGCTTGATCGCCCTCACCTAATATCGCGCCGATCGGCACGGTTTTAGGCACCGTTTGCTTGGCAAATGAGAGGGTGACCGTTTGGCCTAAACCCACTTTAGTCGCCGCGTTTTGCGGCAAATTAAAGCGCACAGTCCAAGTTCGGCTGGCCGAATCTACTGCCCCTTCCACCGAGGCAAACGTCGCCTCTAGCAAAGTTTGCTGGCCAAAAATTTGCGCTGTCGCGGTATGCGGCAAACTTGCCAAGCGCTGTTCGGGCACGGCGACCAGCACTTGGCGCCCACCGGCTTGCGCCAAGGTAACAACCGGCTGACCCGCAGCCACCACTGCGCCACGATCTGCCTCAATGGCCACCACCCCCCCATCAAAGGGCGCTTTTAATTGCGCATAATTCAAGGCCAACTGTGCCGAATCCAATTGCGCCTGCGCCGCCGTTTGTGCCGCCCGCGCCGTATTCAAATTAGATTTTGCTTGATCGAATTCTTGCGGACTGGTGAGTTTTTTTGCGAGTAGAGATTGAATACGGGAAAAATTTTGTTCAGCAAACTGCCACTGGGCTTGCGCTTGGCGAACTTGCGCCGCACTGGCTGCGACTTTGGCTTGCAAATCGGCGGGATCTAATTTCGCCAGCACCTCGCCGGCTTTAACCTGCGCGCCGCGCGCAACCAAGCGCTCAAGAATGCGCCCGCCCACCTGAAAGCCCACCGCGCTTTGCGTTGCCGCCACCACCGTGCCGGTTAAATTGGGCTGCGCCAAGCTACCCGTTTCAATAGCCGCGACCCGCACGACAGGCGGCGGAATTGATGCCGCCGTTTGCTCTTTCTGACAACCGGCCAGCAACAAACTCAGTAGCGCGAATGCCCAAAAAAAACGGGCAGGATTAGCCCGCGTCACTTCTTTGTCTTGTTTCATAATTAAGTTCAATTGGTTATCTCTTTAAAAACTTCAACACTGAACGGGGTGGTACCACCGGCATCAGAAAAAAACTCGGCACACTGCCATACTTCCTGCCTTAAATTCGCATGAAGAATACAGATAATGACAACACTCGTCTGGTTTCGACAAGATTTACGCCTAACGGACAACCCCGCGCTCACAGCAGCATTAAGCACAGGC
>DZCK01000210.1 GCA_022730245.1 Halothiobacillus neapolitanus | reverse complement strand
TATCCGCAGGTATTCCAATTGAGGAATTATCGCCCTATACCGTGGCAAATTTGAGTACAAGCTACACATTTAAGGCGGCATCAGGCCCTATGCACAATGCAAAAGTTAGCTTTCAGGTGAACAACCTGTTTAACAAAACCGATATTTTCGGGCTGGCAGGCTATACGGCGCAAAACGGCACCTCGTTGTATTGGACGCTACCAGGCCGCAGTTATCAGCTGTCTTTATCAGTTGGCTTTTAATCCCATTCATTAACTCATTCCATTCGCGTTTGATTCAACCTCAAACCGAATGGATTTTTTATTTCTGCGAGAGAAATCATGAATCTTGATGCAATTAGCCATGCCGCCCAAAGCTCGGGCGGTATTTTATACTTAATGGTAGTTTTGTTATTTATTGCCTTAACCGTCGCACTTGAGCGCAGCTTTTATTTGGCCGGGGTAACCTCAGGCGGCAAGAAGCTATTAAGTGAGCTTGATCCCATGCCGGCGGTTTCTGAAGCGCAGCTTAAAATCATGGCCAATAATTACGCAAAAACACCTTTTGGCCGAATCCTAAATGCCGCCGCCCTGCATGAGCACGAGCACGCGTTTGATCGGCTGCCCGATCGGCTTGAAGAGGCCATGATGCGTGAAGCACCGCACACTGATCGGTTGTTTTGGGTGTTAGACACCATTATTACGCTGGCGCCATTGCTGGGTTTGCTTGGCACCATTATTGGCATGTTTAACGCGTTTCAGGTGTTATCTGGCCCGAATAATGCCCCCACCCAAATCACGGGCGGCGTGGCCGAGGCCTTACTTGCCACCGCGTCGGGCTTATTTGTTGCGATGGTCGGCCTCGTATTTTTCAATGGCTTAAATAACCGCGTGCGGCAGGTATTTCAACAAATGGAAATACTGAAAACCATGATAATCAACCGCGTGTATGTGCAGCGCCATGGGGTGCAAGACCCATCAAAAGTGCGGGAACTGCGTCCACAGCCCGCCCCCCACAGCGCGAACGGGGTGCGGTAATCATGCGTCATTTTGAGCCGAAAAAAGCCCGTATCGAAATCATCCCAATGATCGACATCATGCTGTTTTTATTGGTCTTCTTTATCATGATTACCTTGCACATGATTCCCACAACTGGCATTACCTCAAACCTAGCCACCAGCACCACCGCCACAGAAATGAACCACCCCAAAGTATTGGTGAGCGTGGATCAGGCCGGCGTGATTACCGTGGATAGCCACATCCTGACGCCAGTGCAACTCACCGCCCAGCTGCAAGCGAGCAACCCCGCGCAAACGCTTGTGACCATCGCGGGCGCAAAGGACACTTCCTTGCAGCATTTAATGGCCGTGATGGATGCCTGCCGTCAGGCGGGCGTGACGAAAATCGGCATTGCCGCCCGGAAGCAATCGCAATGATGGGCATGGCCTTTCAATCGAGGGTCGAAACGCCGTTGAAGTACATCAAGGGTTTATCGGGCGCGGCATTGATTGCCTTGGTGCTGGAAGTGAGTGTTTTGGCTGCGGTGCTGTATCAACTGAGCCATGCCCCGGTAACAGAAGCGAGCAAACCGCAGCCGGTGATGTTGAGCTTTCCGGTGTTGCCGACTCCCGTCGTGCAAGCGCCACCACCGCCCGCGCCACCGCCGGTGCCACAACCCGCACCGCAACCGGTTCCCCCGAAGCCGGTCACGCCACCG
>DZCK01000209.1 GCA_022730245.1 Halothiobacillus neapolitanus | reverse complement strand
GCACCGTTCAGATGAATTTGCAGCCGATTTCCCTAAAGTCCGACAGGCTCCTAGCTTGAAGGGTTAGGACAATACCGGGGATTCCAGCCACATGTTCTGCCCAGTCAGACGCCATTGAAGCTCATCGCTTTGCTCGGATTCAAAATCCCCGAGCAGCGCAATGGCTTCTTGCATAACACGGGCATCGTGGCTGCGTTTGGGGGCTTGTTCAGATAAGTGCCGCCGAAATTGGCGCGCGCCGGGCAGGCCATTAACGAAGGTGAGTAGTGGCTTGGTCATGCTATGCAAAGTGTGGCCTTGTTCTAGCTGCGCCTCTAGGTAATTTAGGTATTTTTGAATTACCTCGGTGCGTGAAATGACAGGATAGGGGGCATTAAACAGAATTTGATCGACATACCTTAACCAGTCAATATGTTGATAGGCGGCGCGCCCTACCATCACACCCGGCACAATATTAAGTTGCTCGGCCATGTGCGGCAAAGTTTCAAGCTTGCCGTTTAGCACAAAGGTTAGTTCGGGAAACTGATCTTGAATACGGTGCACAAAATCCCAGCGCAGCGGCGGAATTTCTCGATTTTGTTTGGGCGAAAGGCCATCCAGCCAAGCTTTTCGGGCATGAATAATAAATACCTCGCAGCCGCCCTGCTCCGCCACGGTGTCGATGAATCGACTAAATTCATCAAAACTATCGGAACGATCAATGCCGATGCGGGTTTTAACGGTGATGGGCACCCCCACGGCTGATCGCATCGCGCGCACGCCTTCGGCCACAATGTGGGGCGTGGCCATTAAACAGGCACCAAAGGCACCGTTTTGCACCCGATCACTGGGGCAGCCTACATTTAAATTAATTTCGTCATAGCCATATTGCTCGCCCAGCGCGGCTGATTTCGCCAGTGCCGCCGAATCGCTGCCGCCGAGTTGCAATGCCACCGGATGCTCGGATGCATTGAACCGCAGATGGTGCGCACTATCGCCATGCATGAGTGCGCCGGTGGTGACCATTTCGGTATAAAGCCGCGCGTGCCGAGTCATGAGGCGGGCAAGTACACGATAGTGCGAGTCAGTCCAATCGAGCATCGGGGCGATGCAAAAGCGCCAAGGGCTTGCTGTAGCACCGTTTAGCAAGGTTTGATGCGGGTTTGCACCGTTTTTTACATCTTTATTTTGGTGCATATTTCTCACTATTTATAGATATTTGTAACTATTTGCATTGCTTCGTTGCTAAAAAATTGCCAAAACACACGCCCTTTTAACAATTTTAGCAATGGACGATATGGCAACGATTGTACCGCGTAAGAAAACAGACGGCTCAACGGTGTGCAGGCTCAAATTCGGTTACGGATTGTTGGGCGGGGGTTGAGCCGCTGGGGCGGTCGAAGGCGGCGCATCTTAAAATGCTGGCGAGTATGAGTATTTCTGAGTTGCCTGCGGGTGGTGTTTCGGTATGCGCGCACGGCATTGGGTTGCCGCTGGATCGATTGGTGATTGATGATGCGGCGGAGTTGTGCCGGGCGGAGCGGTTGACGGGTTCGAGTCGGCGGCGGTCGCGGCGGCCTTCGGATGCGGAGCTTGTGCAGTTGCGCGATTGGTTTTGCGCGCCGCGTTTGTCTGCACAATCGCATGGAACCATTGCACCTGGTGATACACTAAGTAGCCAATGAATGCTAGAGTTCAGGCATGAAGCGTATATTCA
>DZCK01000084.1 GCA_022730245.1 Halothiobacillus neapolitanus | reverse complement strand
ATGTTTCCAAGCCTTCCATGCGGGCTTGCCTGATTTCGCTGTAGTCGCTATCGGCAATCACGGCTCGGTAGCCTTGTTTTTTCAAGGCGGCGGCTAATCTGCGTGAAAAAGCATTGGCGCCCACCAACAGCACGCCTTTGTCTTCGGGCAAGGCCTCGCCAATTAAACGCGCTAGGGGTCGCGCGGTGAGCGAGGCGGTTACCACCGTGCCTAAAATGACGATGAAGGTGAGCGGCACTAATACTTCGGCGCCCGCGATGTTTTGCTGATCGAGCTTCAACGCGAATAATCCTGAAATGGCGGCCGCCACGATGCCGCGCGGGCCGATCCAAGCAATCATGAGCTTTTCTCGCCATTTAAGGCCGCTGCCGATGGTACAAAACCAGACTTTTAGCGGCTGGGCGATGAATTGTATGCTGAGCCAAACCAAGAGCGCACCGAAGCCAATATAGTGGAACATCGCTGGCTGAATGCGTGCGGCCAACAAGATGAATAAGCCTGAAATAAACAAAATCGTGAGTGATTCTTTAAAGTGCAGCACCTCGCGCAGGGGTACGCCGCGCATGTTGGCAAGCAAAATACCCATAGCGGTCACGGCGATCAGGCCCGATTCTTCGGCCAACACATTCGAGAGTGTGAACACCGCCAGCACCGCCGCGAGCACCACGACATTAATCAGGTATTCGGGCAACCAATGTCGGCGCAAGGCGATGCCGAGCGCATACCCACCCGCTAGGCCAATGACCATGCCCGCGGTAATCAGCTTCAAAAACGGCCCGACCATTGCCGCCCAGCCCGCCGCCGCGTGATCGGGGTGGGCTTGGGTCAGAATAAACTCAAACACCAAAACGGCCATCACTGCGCCAATGGGGTCAATCACAATGCCTTCCCAACGCAGAATCGTTGAAACCTTCGCGCTCGGCCGCACAATGCGCAAAAGCGGCACAATCACGGTAGGCCCGGTGACGACCACCAAGGCGCCAAACAAGGCCGCCATCATGGGATTCAGCCCCACAAAATAATGCGCAGCCAAACTTGCCACCGCCCAAGAAACGAGCGCGCCCAAGCTGACAAGGCGCCATACCACGCTGCCCACGCCCTTGAGCTCTGAAAATTTCAAGGTGAGCGCCCCTTCAAACAAAATCACCGATACCGCCAGCGAAACCAGCGGAAATAGCAAGTCGCCCAAGAGTTCATTGGGTTGCAATAACCCGGTCAGCGGCCCCATCGCAAGACCGATGAGCAGTAAAAACAAAATAGCAGGCACTTTGATTCGCCACGCCAACCATTGCGCAAAAATACCGGCCACCACGATGGCCGTTAACGTGATTAAAATCGTTTGGTGCATCCGAGTTCCTCAGTAAAAACGGGAAGGCCGATTGAATGACAACCTACGACTTTGGGCTCATAAGCCCCTGTTCGGCAGAAAACGCCAGCATACGCGTGAGCGAACGCACCGCGTTCACGCGGGTAGCTTCGGGCACGAGAATCTCATGGCCGGCAGGTTCATTGAGTGCAGCCAGCACGGCGGATAGGCCATTCATGGCCATCCACGGGCAATGCGCGCAAGAAACGCAGTGGCTGCCATCGCCGGTGGGCGCTTCAATGAGCGTTTTATGCGGCACGGCCTGCTGCATTTTGTAGAAAATGCCGTTATCGGTCGCCACGATGAGCTCGGTTTGTGGCAGCGTGTTCGCGGCGCGAATCAGTTGGCTGGTGGAACCCACCACATCGGCCAAATCCACTACCGCCTTGGGGGATTCGGGATGCACCAACACGGCTGCCGCTGGATGCAGGCGCTTCAATTCGCGCAAGGCTTCGGCCGCGAACTCGTTATGCACCAAGCAATCGGCCTGCCACAGCAGCATATCCGCGCCGGTTTGCTCTTGAATATAGCGCCCGAGATGGCGATCGGGCGCCCAGAGGATTTTTTCGCCCTGCGCTTTTAAGTGCGACACAATCGCGAGCGCGTTGGAACTGGTGACGACCCAATCGGCCCGCGCTTTGACTGCCGCCGAGGTATTGGCATACACCACCACGGTGCGCTCGGGATGAGCATCGCAAAAAGCGGTAAATTCATCGGCGGGGCAGCCTAAATCCAGCGAGCATTCCGCCTGCAGGGTGGGCATGAGCACGCGTTTTTCAGGGCTTAAGATTTTGGCGGTTTCACCCATAAACCGCACGCCACACACGAGCAAGGTTTTGGCCGAATGGGCGGCACCAAACGCGGCCATATCAAGTGAGTCGGATACCCGCCCGCCCGTTTCTTCGGCCAATTTTTGCAAGGCGGCATCCACATAAAAATGCGCAATCATCACCGCGTTTTGGCGGATTAATTCCGCTTTAATTTGGGTGATGAGCTCGGCTTCTTGTGCGGGCGATACCTTTGGTGCGGGCGCACTGTGGCTGGCCAGCGCATGAATGCGCGCGTGCAGCTGGGCGGGAATTTGGGTAGCGGCATCGAGTTGGGTGGACATAATCGTCTCCTAAGTTTGAGGCCTTTGGGTTCACAGCCACGCAAAAGAGCGCGACATCAACCCGGCTTGATTACTCCGCTTTTTCAACCACGGGCTTGCGCACCCGAATGGAAAGCTCACGCAGTTGCGCTTCATCGACTTCGCCTGGGGCATCGGTGAGCAGACAGGCGGCTGATTGGGTTTTGGGGAAGGCGATCACGTCACGAATCGAGGTAGAACCACTCATCAACATCACCACCCGATCAACACCAAACGCCAAGCCCGCCATCGGCGGCGCGCCAAATTTAAGGGCATCGAGCAGAAAGCCAAATTTCTCTTGCGCCGTTTCGGGCGAGATACCGAGTAATTCAAACACCCGTTTTTGCAGGGTTTGATCGTGAATACGCACCGAGCCGCCGCCAAGCTCAAAACCGTTCAGCACAAAATCATAGGCACGCGAGCGCACAGCCTCGGGGTTGGTGGCAAGCAATGCCAAATCGTCTTCATTCGGTGCCGTGAACGGGTGATGAATGGCGTAATAACGGCTTTCTTTTTCATCGAACTCGAACATCGGAAAATCGGTAACCCACAACGCGCGAAAACCGGCTTCAACCAAACCTAAATCTTGGCCGATTTTGACACGCAGCGCACCGAGCGATTCATTGACAATTTTGGCTTTATCGGCGCCGAAAAACACCACATCGCCCGTTTGCGCGCCGGTGCGGTTCAAAATACCCGCGATGGCGTCATCGGTTAAAAACTTGAGAATGGGCGATTGCAAGCCTTCACGACCGGCGGCCACATCGTTAACCTTAATATAAGCCAGCCCCTTCGCGCCGTAGATCGAAACGAATTTGGTGTACTCATCAATCGCACTGCGCGGCATGGCATTGCCATTGGGCACGCGCAGCGCAGCAATGCGGCCACGCGGATCATTCGCCGGGCCTGAAAACACTTTGAAATCCACCGTCGCCAGTAAATCGGCCACATCCACCAATTCCAGTGGGATGCGTAAATCCGGTTTATCGGAACCAAAGCGGCGCATGGCCTCAGCCCAAGTTAAGCGTGGCAGGGGGTTGGGCAGGGCCAATTCGATGGCGTGCGCGAAGATATGCCGCATCATGTCTTCAACCAGCGTCATGACTTCTTCTTCATTTAAAAAGCTGGTTTCGATGTCGAGCTGGGTAAATTCAGGTTGGCGATCGGCGCGTAAATCTTCATCGCGAAAGCATTTTACAATTTGGTAGTAGCGCTCAATCCCCGCCACCATCAAAAGCTGTTTGAAAATTTGGGGCGATTGCGGCAGCGCAAAAAACTCGCCGGGATGCGTGCGCGAAGGCACCAAATAATCGCGCGCGCCTTCGGGGGTGGCACGGGTTAATACGGGCGTTTCTACATCCATAAACCCTGCATTATCAAGGTATTGGCGCATGGCGCGGGTCACTTGATGGCGCAATTTTAAGCGCGCCAGCATCTCGGGGCGGCGCAAATCCAAATAGCGATAGCGCAGGCGATGTTCCTCGGCAACGCGCTCGTCATCCATTTGGAAGGGCAGTGGCTCCGAGCGATTGAGCACGGTAAGCCCCAAGCCCAGCACTTCGATTTGGCCACTCACGATATTGGCGTTCTCGGTGCCGGCCGGGCGGCGGCGCACTTTGCCGCGCACTTGAATCACAAACTCACTGCGCAAGCTTTCCGCCGTGGCGAACACACCCAGGTCATCAGGATCGAACACGATTTGCACCATGCCATCCCGATCGCGCAAATCCACGAAAATCACCCCGCCATGGTCGCGGCGACGATTCACCCAGCCGACTAAGGTAATTTCTTGATCTAAAAGCGCCAAATCAACTTGGCCCGCCGTGTGGCTACGCATACTCATGAAGGGATATTCCGTGCAAAATTCAAATAGGGCGGCAGTTTAGCCGGATACGCTCGGGTTTTCGAGCGGGGATTGTGCGGGCTTTACACTCGTTACATAATTTTTTGGGGTCACCACGCCGAGCGAGATGACCATGCGAAAGCCCTCTTCCACTGTCATATCCAGCGGGATAATTTCATACTCGGGCACCATGATGACAAAGCCCGAGGTGGGGTTGGGTGCGGTGGGCACAAAAACCGTGATGACTTTTTGCGCGGTTTTCTCTTGCACCTCACCCACCGGATCGCCCGCCAAAAACGCCAGCGACCAACAATCTTTGCGCGGATACTCCACCAACACGACTTGCCTAAACGAGCGCGAATCTTGCGAGACGAAGGTTTCAATCACCTGTTTGACCGCTGAGTACACACTGCGCACCAGCGGAATACGATTTAAAACCGATTCGCCCATGCTAATCAGCTTACGCCCCAAGAAATTCGCCACTAAAGCACCGGTTAACAACACCAACAACACGGCCAGCACCGCGCCTAAACCTGGAATATTAAAACCGAACAGCGCCTCGGGCCGATAGCTTGGCGGCAAAAACAAAATGGTTTGGTCCATAAAGCCGACAATGGCATTAATCACCCAAAAGGTAATGGCCAGCGGCGCCCACACGAGCACCCCAGCCACCAGCCATTTGCGAAACGTCGACACCTTACTTTGCACATCACTCATCCGTTCACACCCAACTTAAATACCAACCCGAACAAAAGAACCGATCACCGCCAGCAAACTCAAACTCGCCACCGCCGTGAGCGGGGTGCGCAGCCAAAGGTAGGTTTGGGTGAAATCCATGGCCGCCATAACGCGGCGGTCTACCGTCCAGCTCAAAAGCAATAATAAAATGAGCAAGGTTAACGAAACCATTGGCCAAGGAATCAACACCATCAGCCAAGCCAAAAGCGCGGGTGTAACGCCCCAAAGCAACCCTTTGTGCTGCGCGGCGCCGGTTGAGGCCATGGCCAAGCCCCAATGCACCCCACCCAGAAACGATAAAATAATGGCCGCATAAATTTCAATGGCCTGCACCCACAGCGCATGCGTGGATGGCGCCAAGCCCCAACTGGCCGCGGCCAGCCCGATAAACGGGATTAACCCGGCAAAACCCAATAAACCCAGCAAAGATCGGCGCATCGCTTACCTATTCACTCAAACAAGGATGAAACATGCCGTCGAGTTTGCCACAAATACCCCCCGCACACCGGCTTGATTTAGCGGATATAAAAAACCGCCGCCCCAAAGGCGGGGCATGCGGCGGTTGGCGTTAACGCTTGCGGAAAAAATTAAATTTTAAATTGCTGAACCAAGCTCGATAACGTGTGCGCTTGGGCGGCGACATCGGTGCCTGCGCGCGAAATATCACCCCCGCGCGCCTCCGTGGCGCCTGCGGTCACATTGATCGATTCAATGTTTTGCTTCATGCCGCTGGCAACTGCGGTTTGCTCTTCGGCGGCAGCGGCAATGCGGGCACTCATATCGCTTAATTGGCTAAAATCTTGAGCAATATTAACGAGCATGGCATTCGCTTCGGTAATCGCATCCAAACTTTGATGGCTCACTTTTCGACCATCGCCCATGGCTGCCACGGCCTCTTGCGCACCAAATTGCAACTGATTGATAATGCCCGAAATTTCTTGGGTGGAACGTTGTGTGCGGGTAGCAAGCGAACGCACCTCTTCGGCCACCACCGCAAACCCACGCCCTTGCTCACCCGCACGCGCCGCCTCGATCGCGGCATTGAGTGCCAGCAAGTTGGTTTGGTCGGCAATTCCCCGAATCACATCCAGCACTTTGCCGATTACCTGGCTTTGCACGGATAGCTCTTGGATTTTACCTTCGGCTAGGGATAAAACCTCATCCAGCTGCACGGCACTTTGCGCGCTCACCTGCACTTTAGTGAGCCCTTCGTGCAGCTGCTCGTTGGCCGATTGCACGGCGGCGCTGGCTGTTTCGGCACTGCGCGCCACGTCGGTCGCCGCTTCCAGCGTTTGGCTCATGCCGGTGACCAACGCTTCGGTGTCTCTTGCTTGGCGGGCAACACCGAGCTGGGCTTCGGCAGAGGCATTGGTCAGTCGTCCAGCGGATTCGTTCAAAGATCGCGTGGTCGAAACCACTTGGGTAACAAGTTGATGCGCCGTTTGCGCAAAGGTGTTGAACGCTTGGCTCACCTCGGCAATTTCATCTTGCCCGTTAATAGGCAAACGGCGGGTTAAATCCCCATCACCTTCGGCAATATCGCGCATGCGTTCAGCCACACGCCGCAAAGGCGATGAAATGCTAAACATAGAAAGCAGCGCCAAAATAGCCACCACCACAATGCCCAGCACCACTAACCCCACCTGACCTAGGGTGATGCGACCAATAGTGGCATCGAGTACTTGCGATTGCTCATCAATTTGTTGGCGCTGGTGTTGAACAATCGCCTCCACGGTGGCTTCAACTTGGCTGAACGCGGGGTCCAGCTCTGTGCGCACCAAATAGGCATCCATCCGCCACTTAGGTGATTTTTGCAGGGCAAAGGCTTTATCCGCTTCTTTGATGAACTCGGGTAATTTTTTGAGCAATTGATCAATCGCATCTTGCTGCTCGAAGGTTAAGATGTTGCCGTAGTTTTTATTGATTTCTTGCGCGCGTTTCAGCGTTTCCGCCGAATACAGCGTGAAATTATTTTCAAGCGCGGGGCTACGAAACGCCATAAATCCACGCAAGCCAGCCACCACATCACCCCATTCACCGCGCAAGCGGGCTAAATCCAAAACTAAGGCGCGACGGGGGGTTGTGCCCGCATCAGCCTCGGCTTCGGCTGTAATTAACGTGCTCATCAGGCCTGAAATTTGAATCGCTAAAGGGTTCACATTCTGATTGGCGTATTCCATGCCGGGCAGGTTTTTCTGATCATCAGCGGAAACGGTCATCACCCGATCCGCCTTGGCAACAAATTGTTTAAGCTCGGCATCCAAGGCATCCATATCTCTGCTGGTGTGCAGCTTTAATGCGGCTTGTGCTTTGCCGATGCCCGCAATCGCCGCATCAAAGCGCGCCCGGTCAGATGGGCTTTTGCTTTGCAAAAACAAACCAACCGAGGCCATCGACCGCTCAAGCTGAATGCGAATGGCATCGGCGGCAAAAGCCGCAGGCTGACGCTGCTCAATCACATTGCTCGCAACCCCTTTAATGCGCCCCATATTCAAATAGGTGAGTACAGCCATCGAGAACATAACAAGCAAAATCAAGCCATAACCAAACAAGTTTTTTTGCGCAATTGAAAAGCGGGCAATCCAATGGTTCATACGAGCCGTTCCTTATTGTTTATTTAACCCACACTAAGGAACCTCTGATTGAATCCTTGGTGAGCCGAGTTGCTGAGCCAAAAGC
>DZCK01000208.1 GCA_022730245.1 Halothiobacillus neapolitanus | reverse complement strand
GCGACTCATCCCTCAAAAGCCCGTCTCTGCCACGAAGGATTCAATCAGAGGTTCCCTAAGGAAACAGGGTACGCCGCCGGTAGATCATGGCGTAAATTAATGCATGGTTAATTTATTTATAAGGCTATTTGTAGTCGTTTTTTTACCACAAAAAAGAGAATAGAATTAGGGTGATTCTGGCCAACATATTGCTATCGCAAATCCGTGTAAATTGCTTTGCTATTAGCTATTGATGTAGGATTAAAAAACCTTATCAACCAGCCGGATACCCCCATGTCAAACGCCCCAGCCGCAAACACGCCCGTCACCCCCAAAGCCCCTTGGGTTTTGCGCCACTTAAGCATCATGACACTGGCAGAAGGCACCACCCTTATCGCACTCGTGCTGATTGCGGTGCCCCTTAAATATTGGGCGGGCTTACCCATCGCGGTGAAAATTTTGGGGCCGATTCATGGCGCGTTTTTTGTTTGGGCGGTATCCATCATCATTCTGGCGGCGATACAAAAACATCTGTCCATCGGCAAGGCGGCGCAGGTGTTTATTGCCGCGCTCATCCCCTTTGGCGGCCTGTGGTCGCACCGGCTGATTGATCGGGAAATTGCGCTTAAAACGCCGAAAAAATCATAATCATGGCCGATTCAATCGTACTTTTGCCCGCTGAAATCGAGTTCCACGCCATCCGCGCGCAGGGTTCGGGTGGGCAAAATGTCAATAAAGTCGCCACCGCTGTGCATCTGCGGTTTGATGTACGCGCCTCGTCCTTGCCCGATGAGGTGAAAGCGCAAATTCTAGCGCTGCACGATGCCCGCATCAGCGGCGGTGGCGTGATTGTGATTAAAGCGCAGCGATTCAATAGCCAAGATAAAAACCGCGCCGATGCGCTGGCGCGTTTGCAGCGCTTAATTGAGCAAGCCACACGCCCCGTCACCCCGCGCAAACCCACCCGCCCCACGCACAGCGCCAAGCTCAAGCGTCTGGCTAAAAAAGCGCAACGCGGGCAAATCAAGGCACTAAGGGGTAAAGTGTCGGATTAATTCAACGCAGACCCTTCCTTATGGCGCAAAAAGCCACCATTTTCAAAGCCGACTTATCCATTGCCGATATGGATCGGCATTACTACGCCGACCACACCTTAACCTTAGCGCTGCACCCCTCTGAAACCCACGCGCGGCTGATGCTACGGCTGGTGGCGTTTGCGCTGCATGCCTCGGCGGATTTAAGTTTTACGCGCGGCTTAGCGGCCGATGATGAGCCGGATATTTGGCAAAAATCCCTCACCGATGAGATTGAGCTATGGATTGAACTCGGCCTGCCCGATGAACGCCGCCTGCGCAAAGCGGCCGGGCGCGCCAAGCAGGTGGTGGTGTATGCCTATGGCGACCGAGGGCTGGATGTGTGGTGGACAAAATCAACCAAAGAATTTAACCGCATCGACAATTTGCGCATTCTGGCCGTACCTGATGCGACCACAAGCGCGCTGGAATCCTTGATTGAGCGCACCATGACGCTATCGCTCACCGTGCAAGATAGCGATATCTGGCTATCAAACGGCATCACCCAAGTACCCATTAGCTGGCGCGTGTTGAAATAAGCATCGAAAAAATGCGCATCCCGCTTGACCGCCATGTTAAGCGCGGTCACTACGCAAGCCGCTTGCCTTGCCGATAATGCGAAGGCGACAGTCGCTTAACTGAATCAAATGCTGCGATATACGCAGAGACC
>DZCK01000207.1 GCA_022730245.1 Halothiobacillus neapolitanus | reverse complement strand
TATTTGGCCAAGGCCAATGGCCGAAATCGCACCGAGATGGCGCATTAGCCTTAAGCTTGGGGTGCTTGCGGCAGATGCAACGTGAGCCTTTGATAAGCCTGAGTCATCAGCGCCAATGCCTGCACACTATCGCGCTGATGCTGGGCTATATCGGCGGCTAATTTTAAGGTTGGCGCATCGGGTTGGCTTACGAGGCTGGGCGCCAGCGCTTGTTGCGCGCGTTCTTCATCGCCACTTAAAAAAGCCAGATACGCGGTGGCATAGGCGCGGGTCGCTTCATCAACGGTGCCGCGCGATTGATTCATAAAGCCATCTAATTGCCCAAGCGCTTGCGCCGGATTGGCGGGGGGAATAGCAATCCATGCCCGCAGGGTTTCGTTGGTGCCGTGGTGTGCTAAGGCTTTTTCCAGCACGAGTTCTGCTTTTGCGGGTTGCTTGAGCATAAGCCAAGCCTGCGCCACGCTGATTAATAGGTTCGTATTGCCGCGCAAGTCTTTAGGGATGTTTGCCCATAATGCGGCGAGCGGCTCGGGCTTGTGTTGGCGTGCCAGTTGATCGATTAAACCGCGATATACCCCAAGCGATAGCCGCTGTAGTTGCTGTTCGGTTAAGCCCGGCCAATTTAACCGGCGCAGCACGGGTAGCAGGGTGGCTAATTTTTCCCAATCAGCCACGCTGTACAGCGCTTCGGCTAGCGCGCAGGTAATGGCCTCATCCTTAGGATGATGGATGTGTAGCGCATGTAATAACTCAATTGCGGGGGCTAAGTTGTGCTGCGCATGCAGGCGATTGGCCATATGCAGGGCTAAATAATCGGCAAAACGCGGAAAGTTTCTGCGTACCTCATCTAATAAATTGAGTGCAGCCTGGGTGTCGCCCCGAGCTAACAGCGCCTCGGTGGCGACAACATAGTGCATAGGCGCGATGCTGGCATGTGTGTGCTGGCTGAGTGCTAATTTGCCGGCAATGTCAAATCGGCTCCGCACAAGCTCGGCCCAGGCTTGCAGCAGTTGTTCATCGGCTGCAGCGCGTTTTTGGCGTGCGCTGCGTTGCCGCCAAAATGCGGGGATATTCAAGAGGGCGGCCATGATGCGCCAAGCTAAACTTAAGGCAATGAAGCTGGCAAATAATAAGGCGAACAAACCCAGCGCCGAGGTTTGTAAGTGCCAGCCCAGCAAGGCAATATCAGCGGTGCCTGGATCGCGCACAAAATAAACGGCTGCGGCGATGGCGAAGAGGAGCGCTACGAGTACGACGGCTAACCGTTTCATGGGTGAACCTCCGCCGGGCTTGGGCTGGATAGGGGGGTGAGGGTCGTTTTCGCGGCTTGCCATGCGCTAAAAATGGGCGCAAGGCTAATTCCCTGCGTCTGAGTTTCGCTCTGGAGCAGGCTTAGCGTCTTGAGTGCGGCTTGGGGCGCGGGCGCTTGGCTTTCGTAGTGGCGTGAAATCCAGCTTTGAGCCTGGGTGATAGCGGCCTTCAGTGTGGCCGTATCTCGGGCGAGTAAGGCTTCGCGCACCGCCGTTAGCCAGAGCAGGGTTTCTCGGTCGGTGGCCGTGCGTGCGCTGGCTTTCACCGGCTCATCACTGCGGGTGAGGGTGAATTGCTGGCCGAACCAATCAGCCACGGGCTGCCATGCGGCGCTCGGCCAGCGGATATACCACGGGGTTTGTTCGGTTGTCGCGGGTGCTTTCCCTTGCGTATCAACTTGCGTATCACCTCGGG
>DZCK01000206.1 GCA_022730245.1 Halothiobacillus neapolitanus | reverse complement strand
GCACCGTTCAGATGGATTTGCAGCCGATTTCCCTAAAGTCCGACAGGCTGCTAGCCACCAAATTTCAGCCAAAAATCAGGCCGAGCTGATTGATTTGGCCATGCAATCGCCCACCGCGTTTAATCTGCAGCATTGGCGCTTCGTTGTGGTGGATGACAAGGCCCAGCGGCAAGCGATTTGCGCGGTGGCGTGGGATCAATCGCAGGTGACCGATGCCTCGCTGTTAATTATTTTGTGTGCCGATGCACACAGTTGGCAAAAAAATGCCGCCCAAGTGTGGCAAAACGCCCCAGATGCAGTGCGCGAGATGATGGTTCCGGCGATTGATGCCTATTACCGTGATCGCCCGCAAGTGCAGCGAGATGAAGTGATGCGCAGCTGCGGCATCATTGGCCAAACCCTCATGCTGGCCGCACGCGGTATGGGTTTAGATCGCTGCCCAATGGATGGGTTAGATTTTGATGCGGTGGCTAAAATCATCAATTTGCCGAGCGACCATGTCATCTCGTTTATGGTGGCTATCGGCAAGAAAACCCAAGACGTTTGGCCAAAACCGGGGCAATTAAGCGCAGCGGATGTTGTCATTCATAACCGGTTTGCCCGTTAATTTCGACCTTGTATTTTTATTAACCCACAGGTGATTTTCATGATTAAAGCATATGCCGTATTTGAAGCGGGCGGCGAGTTGAAGCCTTTTGAGTATGATCCCGGCCCGTTGAAAGCCCATGAAGTGGAAATCAATGTTGAGCACTGCGGCATTTGTCACAGTGATTTGAGCATGATGGATAACGAATGGGGCATTTCTCAATACCCCTTGGTGCCCGGCCATGAGGTGATTGGCACCATTGGCGCGGTAGGCGCGGCAGTCACCCATCTGCACCTCGGCCAACGGGTGGGTTTAGGCTGGCATTCGGGCTATTGCATGAGCTGCGATACCTGTTTATCGGGGGATCATAATTTATGCAGCACGGCGGAATCGACGATTGTGGGGCATCACGGCGGCTTTGCCGACAAAGTGCGCGCACAGGCAATAAGCGTCATCCCCTTGCCGGCGGGCGTGGATGCTGCCAGCGCGGGGCCCTTGTTTTGTGGCGGCATCACGGTGTTTAACCCACTGGTGCAATTTGATATTTCACCTACCGCGCGCGTTGGGGTCATCGGCATTGGTGGTTTGGGCCACATGGCATTGCAATTTTTAAATGCTTGGGGCTGCGAGGTTACGGCGTTTACCTCATCGGAAAGCAAACGCGCTGAGGCCATTGCACTCGGTGCGCACCACACGCTCGATTCCCGCGACCCCGCCGTTTTAGCCGCCGCCGCCAACCGATTTGATTTAATTTTATCGACCGTGAATGTCAAACTCGATTGGAATGGGTATTTAGGCACGCTCAAGCCCAAAGGCCGCTTGCATATCGTAGGTGCCACGCTTGAGCCGCTCGATATTGGCGCGTTCTCGCTGATTATGGCGCAGCGTTCGGTTTCGGGCTCACCGGTGGGCAGCCCGGTCACCATCGCGAAAATGCTCGATTTTGCCGAACGACACCACATTGCCCCCATCACCGAGCCATTCGCCTTTACCGAGATCAACCAAGCAATCGCCCATTTGCGCAGTGGCAAAGCGCGCTATCGAGTCGTGCTAAGCCACTAATCAGAGGCTCCCTAACACAGGCCGCTAATTTAAAACTTATAACACTACTTGCGCACCCAGCTCCACCACGGCGTTCGGAGGAATAT
>DZCK01000205.1 GCA_022730245.1 Halothiobacillus neapolitanus | reverse complement strand
ACTGAAAATTTGGTTTACGAAAGACCGCTGGGCTTTACCGACACCCCCACACATTACTGCCCTGGCTGTACGCACGGTGTGGCGCATCGTTTGGTTGCGGAAGTGTTGGAAGAGATGGGGGTCATTGAAAAGACAATTGGCGTTGCCCCTGTTGGCTGCTCGGTGTTTGCCTACAATTATTTTGACACCGATTTTGTTGAAGCCCCGCACGGGCGCGCACCCGCAATGGCAACCGGCATCAAGCGTGTATTGCCCGACCGCGTTATTTTTACCTATCAAGGCGATGGCGATTTGGCTTCCATTGGCATGGGCGAAATTGTCCACGCTGCCGCGCGTGGCGAGAATATCACCGTCATTTTTATCAACAACGCCAACTTCGGCATGACCGGCGGGCAGATGGCGCCGACCACTATGGCAGGCATGAAGACCACCTCCTCGGCAAACGGGCGTGACGTAGAAACGCAAGGCTACCCCATTCGCGTGGCAGAAATGCTCGCCACCCTCGACGGTGTTGGGTATTGCGTGCGCCGCTCCCTGCACGACCCCAAAAATATTCGCCTGGCAAAAAAGGCAATCCGCATGGCGTTTGAAATTCAGGTGCGCGGGCTGGGCTTCTCTATGGTGGAACTGCTCTCTTCCTGCCCAACCAACTGGGGCATGACGCCCGTTGTCGCCTTGAAGTTTGTTGAAGAACACATGGTTCCCGCATATCCGCTGGTGGATTGCAAAATTAGCGAAGCGGTCAAACAGGTCAAAATCTAGCGTTGAACGTTAAACGTTCAACAGGAGTTTTCATGCAAAAAGAAATCATCATCTCAGGTTTTGGCGGACAAGGCGTGCTATTTGCAGGGCAGGTTATTGCCTATGCGGCGATGGATTTAGGCTATCAAGTAACATGGATTCCATCCTACGGTCCTGAAATGCGCGGCGGCACAGCCAACTGTACGGTTGTCATAGCAGACCACGAAATCGGCTCGCCGTTTGTCAAACATCCCCCGTTGGTGATCGCCATGAACCTGCCGTCATACGATAAATATGAGCCGCTCATGCAGGCTGGCGCGGCGTTGATTGTCAATCAATCTATGATAGACCGCCGCGCAAAGCGTCAAGACATTCAAACCATTTTTATCCCTGCCAATGAAATTGCCGAACAAGTGGGCGATAAAAAATTAACCACCATGGTTACAGTGGGCGCTTTGCTGGCATCTCTGCCCGAAATCACCGTAGAAGGATTAGAGGCGGCGCTTAAGGCGCATTTGCCAACTCGGCACCAACACCTGCTGCCCAAAAATTATGAGGCGCTGCGCCTCGGATTTGAAGAGGCAAAAAAGCAAATGCCCGTTATGGTCTAGCGCACGTTGCGCCTGCCTCATTAAGCCCGTCTTTCACAAGGACGGGCTTTTCTGTTGATGTACTCGGCGCATTCATATTGGGAATGCCAATCGTACTTTTATTTATCTCTGGGCGGGCAAAAAATGAGCGCAGTATTTTTTTGGGGGGGGCAAATACCGCAGGTTCTGATATTTAAGCAGACATTAGCAAATACTCTAAAATCCTTTATAATGTCGCACCATCCATCCCGTAAAAGATTCTTTTAGGGCAACCCTTCAATATCGTCACGCTTGACGGTATTTTATCGTCATATTCCTAATTAGGCTTGCTGATGGTTTACTCGTGTGCAAGTAAAGGTTGTCAGCGTGGATTGCAAAACCTCCTGATTTTGCTCGAAAGTCGGGACGC
>DZCK01000204.1 GCA_022730245.1 Halothiobacillus neapolitanus | reverse complement strand
TCCCAAGGCCGATTACTGGCGGGCGCTGCAGTGGGCACAGGCGGCGATACCGAAGAGCGCGTGGCGGCGTTGGTGGCGGCGGGGGTCGATGTGCTGGTGGTTGATACCGCGCATGGGCATAGCCAAGGCGTGCTCGATCGCATCAAATGGGTGAAAAGTTTGTACCCGCAAGTCGATGTAATTGGCGGCAATATCGCAACGGGCGCGGCGGCCTTGGATTTAGTCGCCGCAGGTGCCGATGCCGTTAAAGTGGGCATTGGCCCTGGTTCCATTTGCACCACGCGCATTATCGCCGGTGTGGGCGTGCCGCAAATTACGGCGATCTCGAATGTGGCAGAGGCGCTTAAAGGCACGGGCATTCCGCTCATAGCCGATGGTGGCGTGCGGTATTCGGGCGATTTTGCCAAAGCGATTGCGGCGGGCGCCAACACAGTGATGGTAGGTAGCATGCTGGCGGGCACGGAAGAAGCGCCGGGTGAGGTTGAGTTATACCAAGGCCGTTCGTATAAGGCGTATCGCGGCATGGGTTCACTCGGTGCCATGCAGCAGGGGTCGAGCGATCGGTATTTTCAAGGTGATTCCACGGCTGAAAAACTCGTGCCTGAAGGCATTGAAGGCCGCGTGCCTTATAAAGGCTCACTGGTGGCGATTGTGCATCAAATGCTGGGCGGGCTGCGCTCATCGATGGGCTATGTGGGCGCGCGCGATATCGATACCATGCGTAAAATCCCCCAATTTGTGCGGATAACCAGTGCCGGCATGCGAGAATCCCATGTGCACGATGTGGCCATTACCAAGGAAAGCCCGAATTATCGGGTGGAATAAATTTGCTTAACGGCGATTGATAAAATACAGCGACCCCTAGCGCAATGGTTCTGGGTCGCTGTTTTCTTTCTGGAACAATACAATGAATCAAAAGCTTACCGATATTCACGCCGAACGCATCCTAATTTTGGATTTCGGTTCGCAGTACACCCAGCTCATCGCCCGTCGGGTGCGCGAGTGCGGGGTGTATTGTGAAATTCATAGCTGGGAAGTCGATGATGCCTTTGTGCGCGCCTTCGCGCCGCAAGGGGTCATTCTCTCCGGTGGGCCAGAATCGGTGATCGAAGCAACCCCGCCTGCCGCACCCGCTGCTGTATTTAGCTTAGGTGTGCCGGTACTGGGCATTTGCTATGGCATGCAAACCATGGCCGCCCAATTAGGTGGCATTGTTGAAAATGCCGAACACCGCGAGTTTGGTTATGCCTCGGTGCGGGCGCGTGGCCACACCGCGCTCTTGGCCGACATTGAAGATAGCGTCACCCCCGAGGGTTATGGCCTGCTCGATGTTTGGATGAGCCATGGCGATCATGTGATTGAATTGCCCGCAGGCTTTAAGCTTATGGCCTCAACCGATAACGCGCCCATTGCGGGCATGGCCGATGAAACCCGCCGGTTTTATGGCGTGCAATTTCATCCTGAAGTAACCCACACGCGCCAAGGTCATCGTATTTTAGAGCGCTTTGTACGGCAAATTTGCCAAACCCAAGGCTTGTGGAAGCCCGATCACATCATAGGCGACATGCAGCAACGCATCCGTGAACAAGTCGGCCAAGATGAGGTCATTTTGGGTTTGTCCGGCGGGGTGGATTCCTCCGTAGTGGCGGCTTTGCTGCATAAGGCCATTGGCGATCAACTCACCTGCATTTTTGTCGATAACGGCTTGCTGCGCCTCAATGAAGGCGATCAAGTCATGCAAATGTTTGCCGAGCAC
>DZCK01000083.1 GCA_022730245.1 Halothiobacillus neapolitanus | reverse complement strand
ATAGGCTCGGCACTGAAAGCTTGGCGGCAAAATCACAAAGATGAACCCAAATTACTGCATGAGCTGTTCGAATCGTGGCCGTTTTTCCATAGCATGTTACGAAACACCCAGCTCTCACTGACCAAAGGGGAGATGACCATTGCCGGTGAATACGCGAGCCTCGTTTCAGATCAAAAAGAAGCGCGGCCGGTTTTCGAGATGATTCAAGCAGAGTATCAGCGCACCTTAGACGAGCTCCTGCGCGTAGCGGAAGTCGATACGCTGGTAGAAATTGATGAGTACATTGGCACCTCCATGATGCGGCGCAACCCGTATTTAGATGTGCTCAATCATATTCAAATTGTGTTGCTGCGCCGCTATCGCGATGAGGGCGAGCCGGAATCTGAGCGGCAAAAATGGCTACCGCCGCTATTGCGCTCCATCAACGCCATTGCCGCCGGTATGCGCAATACGGGCTAACAAACCTTGCCCGCATTGGGGGCACCATCGAGGTAAATAAAAAAGCGCCGGTGCCACACACCGGCGCTTTTTTGGCGGAAGGAATACAAACAAAAAACTAACGCTTGAACCCTAAAACAAGCGTGTTGCGTGCGCTGCCAGCAACCGTAAACTCACGTTTAAGCACCTGCCCATCATGGGTGGCCACCATCTGATAGCGCCCCAAGGGCAACTGCGCCATAAGCTGCGGGCCATTCACCGTGGTATCTAACACGGCCTTACCATCACTCGCTAAAATTTGTACCTGCACATCGGCCACATAATCGCCGCTGGGCACCACGGCAAAGGCGGCATGGGTGTTAAATTCTTTGCCGTGCTCGGCCAGCCACGCCCGCTCTTCAATGCCAATGCCGCCAGAAACATATCGAACACCGTGGGCGGTTTGCGGGGTAAGCGCACCTGACGCCACCTCGCCTGGCGTTAACGATTGAATGGTCGGCTGCTCGGCGCTGGCCGCAAAAGCGGCTGAAAAACCCAAGCTGCCGCCCAAAGCAACCAGCACCGTCAATAGGCGCAGGGTTAAAGATGTCATAGATTGCTGCATAAAAATCTCCCCAGGGCGATGGCCCTAATGACTCGTAGAATCATTAGGCAGGTCATCTGGTTTAAAGTTTCTGATTGCGCCGCATGCCAAATCCATCAGCCGGCCTGAACCCAACTCGGCAGCCACTGGCTCATCAAAACAAGAACGACAAGCGCAAAAATCCCCGCCAACACATCGTCAATCATGATGCCAAAGCCCCCGGCAACGTGTTTATCAAGCCAACGAATCGGCCAAGGTTTAAGCACATCAAAAAATCGAAACCACACAAACGCCCACAGCAAGTTCAAGGGCGAGACGGGCAAAATTAAAAAAGGAATCAGCACGCCCACTATTTCATCAAACACAATCCCGCCGTGATCGTGCACGCCTAAACGCCGGCTCGCTGCACCACAAAGCCACACGCCAAGCGGCATCAGCAGCAATAAGGCCACCAAAACAACCCCGCTCGGGGGTAAACCCCAGAGTGCGGCCACCCACCCCAGCAGGGCAGCTAACGCAATACCCGGCAGCGTGCCGAACGTACCGGGTGCGCGCGGAGCTAAGCCCGTGCCCAAACCAAAAGCAAGAAATAAAACAGGATCACCCAGCACGCGGCGATTCAAATGAGGAATGGGTGGGTTTTTGTTGTGGGTGCTCATCTTTTGTGAACCTGCGCTGCAAAATGATCGAATCCCTGCGCCGGCATCGGCACAATGTGCCCATGGGCATCCCGCACGCGCAAACCGGGTTCGGCACTAATGCGACCAATCACCGTGGCTTGAAAATCGACGCGCGACCAATCCTCTGCTTTTACAGTGAACAGCAGCTCGTAGTCATCGCCCGCCGACCATGGCAGCAGGGCACACGCTGGCTCGGCGGCAATCCAGGTTTGTGCGGCGGGCGATAGCGGCACATCGTTCAAGCTGATGTCGGCACCCACGCCACTGGCGGTTAAAATATGGGTTAAATCTTGCAACAGCCCATCCGACACATCGAGCGCGGCGTGGGCAAACGGCGCCAATTTTTGCCCCTCAGCCACACGCGGTGTGGGTCGGTTCAGCCGATCGTGCAGGTATTTAATTTCATGCTGCGCCAAAGCGGCGGGCATGGTTTTAGGCGATAACACCGCGCGCAGCCCAAAGCCCGCATCGCCCACGGTGCCGGTTACTGCGATTAAATCACCCACTTTGGCGCCACTTCTTTTTAGCATGTGGTTGGGTGGCGCGCTGCCCAAGACGGTCACAGAAAGCGATAACACCGGGCTTTTAACGGTATCTCCGCCGACTAAACACAGCTTGTGCTCGGCGGCGAGCGTGTAAAACCCCCGCGCAAACTCATGTAACCACTCGGGTTGAATAGCGGGCAAAGCCAGCCCCAGCGTTACCCCTAATGGCTTGCCCCCCATGGCGGCTAAATCGGATAAATTCACCGCCAGTGCTTTGTAGCCAATATCAAACGGCGCTGTGGCGGCGGGAAAATGCCGATCGGATACCAGCACATCGGTGCTCACCAAAAGCACCTCCCCCGGCGGCACACGCAAAGCCGCGCAATCATCGCCGCCCGCCAATAGCACCGCATCATCCAGGCAGGGGCGAGAGAAATATCGGGCGATCAGCTCAAATTCCGTCATAAAATCAATAGGGTAAACGCAACCAGCGACAGGCATTGGCCGTGGTGGTTTCGGCAATCGCCGCGAGCGAAGCACCCCGCACATCCGCCAGCATTTGCGCGGTATGGGTAACAAAAATCGGCGTGTTCGGCTTACCCCGATGCGGCACCGGTGCAAGGTAAGGCGCATCGGTTTCAATCAAAATAGAATCGAGCGGCGCTTTTTTAGCGGTTTCACGCAAATCAGCAGCGGTTTTGTAGGTGAGAATCCCCGAAAATGAGAGATAAAACCCCAAATCAAGTGCCTTTTTGGCGGTTTCCCAATCTTCAACAAAGCAATGCATCACCCCACCGCAATCGCGGGCTTGCTCAGATTTGAGCACGTCCATCGTGTCTTTTGCCGCCGAGCGGGTGTGAATAATGACGGGTTTATTCAGTTCACGGGCGGCGACAATGTGGGCACGAAACCGCTCGTGTTGCCAGCGTTCGGCCGCGTTGCTGCGAAAATAATCTAATCCCGTCTCGCCAATCGCCACAATGTGCGGATGCAGGGGGCTTTGGCGCACAAACTGCACAATTGCCTCAGCATCCAGCGCGTAATCTGGCGCTTCTGTGGGGTGGATGCCAAACGATAGCCATACTTGGGGGGTATTCGCACGGGGCAAAAAATAGGGTGCCACCAGTTCAGCCATCGCTTGCCAGCGATCGGGATGAATCGCTACGCACAGCATACGCTGCACGCCGGCTTCAAACGCAGCCGCCATAAACGCGTCAAACGAATCACCGAAGGGCGCGAGATCGAGTTTATCAAGATGACAATGGGAATCGAAAAAGTTCATATCAACTGAGCGCTTCATGAAGGGATGGGGGAATAAAAATCAAGCCGGCTCAACCCGCAAACGTAACACCCGAAATCGCTCACCCATTTCGGTAGGCATTACGAGCTCTTTAAAACCTTGTGCGATGCGGGCGCTGGCAGCGCGGTTCGGTGCCGTGCGCATTAACTGCGTAAATTGATCGGGCACATCGGTACCCAGTAACCAAGCGGCTTGGCTGCGCTCGCCATCGACATTAAACCCCGCCGCTGCCGCAAGGCGGGCGGTGTGTTCAAAATCGACCCAGGTGGTGATGTCTTGCAGCCCTGGGTACACAAAGGGATCATCATGCGCCAAATGCCGATAGTGGCATCGTAGGGTGCCATCAATCCGATCCGGGCGATACACTTCTGCCGACGTACCGCCATAATCAAAAAAATAAAGCCAAGTAGCGCCAGCGGCTCGGCTCAAAGCGTCATAGAGCGATGCGAGCCAATTGGGCAATGTCTCATTTATTTCTGCGAACACGGGCGCATCAGGCAAGCTTTCTTGCGGCCAGCGATCGGCATAAAAACGCAAGGTATCACTGAGCGCGTCTGAAGCCTTCGCACTCGCCCAGGTAAAACGCGCACCCGCACAAACCACGCGCTGCTCTTGCACGGTGTTTATTTGCCCTGGCCGCCAGCAAAAACGCGTGACGGGCATCGCATCCAGCACTTCATTGGCAATCAGCATGCCGCCTGCAAAACACGGCTGGGTGGTTGGGGCATTAGGCATAAGCTGCTCGATCGAATCAAGCCAACCGAGCCGCGCAAATAGTGCTGCGGGCAGTGCCGCGCGCAAGCGCTGTTGCTGGCGCGCCCGCAAAGCGGGGCTAATTTCGAGTATGAGATAGCGATCAGGCACGCAATGGCGCTGTTGGCATTCTTGCAGAAAATCGAGCGCTAACTGCCCAGAACCCGCCCCTAACTCAAGCACATCGCCGCCCAAGCCCGCCGCTTGCGCTTGCTGCCACTCGTAGACTAAGCCTGCGGTAAAAAGCGGTGAGCGCTCGGGTGCGGTTACAAAATCACCGCCCGCACCAAATTGCACTTGGCCACTACCGTAATAACCCCATTGAGGGTGATATAAAACAGTGTGCATATAATCGGCAAACGAGAGGGTTCCCCCCCGCGACGCAGCGCGCAAATGGGCAATGAGGGCAAGGCTTTTGGCTTGATCGGCAGCCGCAGGAATCGGCAGAGAAAAATCAGGCGGCATCATCACACTTCATCAAATTTCATCGGGGGTGGTTAGCGGTGCAGGGGCACGGCGCAATAACTCAATCCCCACCCCTTGGGTATAGGGCAGCGCCAAGGGTTTGCTCACTTTAATTTGGATGGCGGCAAGGGGGAATTGCTCAAATAAAGCCGCCACCGCCGCTAAAGCCAGCGTTTCAACCAGCTGAAATTGCCCTATCGTCGCCACCGCCATTACTGTTTCACACACCCGCTGATAATCGACCGTGGCGGCGATATCATCGCAACGCGCGGCTTCACTCACCGGGGCTACCCCCAAGCGCATGTCGATTTGTAACGGCTGCACTGCGGCGCGTTCATGAGGATAAATCCCAATAATGCAATCAAATTCCAAATGATCAATGGTGATCCAATCGAGCGCTGCCGCATCCCAATCCATAGAAAATTTTGTCATCAATGAGGGCTCATTAAAATTGCGAAAAATCAAATTCAGGGCTATTGCGTGGGCTTTGGATAAAGTCGCCCTGCACCAAATCTACCCCCATCGGCCAAATCAGTTGCAAGGTGGCGGGGTCCTCTACATTCGGCACAATCACTTGTACATCGCGCCCAGCCGCCTCGTTCAAAAGTTGCGCTACGGCTGCCTGGTTGGCCACTTCTTGGCTGAAATTTTCAAGCAGGGTGCGTGATATTTTAATTTCGCGGGTTTTTAAATGATCAAGCAAACGGAAGGGTTCTGAACCCTCGCCAAACCCATCAATCAAAATGCCGCAACCCAAGGGCGCAATAACATCCCGTAGATTTTCGAGATGCTTTAATAAATACCCCGCCATATCGGCACGCACTTGAATCACCAATAAATTCTCGGGCAAGCGCACACTCGCCAATCGGCTGACTAACCACTGGGCAAATGCTTCATCACGCAGGGATTGCTCGCTGATGCGCAGATATAATTTAATCCGTTCACCGCGTTTGGTGCCCGTATGAATTTCTTTAATGGCGCTCAACACAACCCAGCGATCAATGGAGTGCATCAAATCGCCTCGCTCGGCACGGCCTAAAAACTCCATCGGGCGCAGGGGCTTACCCTCTTCATCAATCATGCGCAAAAACACCTCGAAGCGATTGGTATCGCGATGCCCTTGCAAGGAGACAATCGGCTGAAATGCCAAGAAAAACCGGTTGTCTTTGAGCGCTTCTTTAATGCGCCGCGCCCACGTTTCTTCTTGCTCGGTGTCGCTGGCCGTTTTTAAATCGATTTTATAAAGCTCAGCTAAGTTTGCACCTTGCTCTGCCGCTTTGTTGGTCGCTCGCTCGGCCCGATCGACAAGTTCCATCCCATTCGGCGGCGAACTTGCATCAAGCAACACATAACCCAAGGCGACATTGACGGTAACCGAGGTGGTGCCGGTGGTGAATATATAGTCTTTAGCGTAGCCGATTAGGCTGCGCACCATTGATTCTGCTTGAGTTAAATCGGCTTTACCCATCAAAACTAAAAATGAGTAGGCGCCGTGGCGAGCCACTAAACCTTTGCCGCCCACCAATGCTTCCACTTCCTTACCAAATTCGGTAATTAAACTATCGACACCGGTTGTGCCAATCATTTTCTTTAACGCGGCGCTATTGGTGATGTCGAGCATCATGAGCACGCCTTGCTCGGCTTCATTTTGTTTAATGAGCTCAAGGCGCTCATGCAGCTGATCGAAAAAATAATTGCGATTGTATAGCCCGGTTAATAAATCTCGCCGCGCCAAGAACTCGAGTTGCTCCTCGACTTCCACCGAATTTTGTTGCTTGCGTACCACAAAGAGTTGCAAACAGGCCTCGCCATCAAATGAGGCGAGCGAGGCAGAAATAATAACCTTGATGTGATCGCCCCCCTCCGTTTTAAGCTCAAACTCATCGGTGCCTTCGTCGCCTTTGAGGAAGTTTTTAAGCCGTGCGGCACTCTCGCCCAGTGCGCGATCGAGCAGAGGTTCATCAATCAAATCATCAAGTTCGTTATAGCCCATTAAATCAAGATAGGCGCGGTTGGCATAAATATGCAGGCCATCTTGAATATAGGCGACCGCTTCACTCGAACCGTCAATCAACTTTTGGCAGCGCAGCTCGGACCCCGCCAGCTGTTTTTTGAGCAAGATTTTCTCCTGCATCGTGAGTGCGGCCATGACCTCACGAATCAGCACCGGCATTAAACGCGATTCGTGCAACACAACGGCCGTCGCGCCTAGCTCAAACAAGGGCAAAATTTGGGCATCATCATCCACATCGGCCATCACAATTTTGGGCATAAATTCAAAAATCGCACGCGCCGAAGGGTCCGTACTAAGGAAATCCAAAAAGCCGGCGGCCTGACCGCCAAAATCAATCAGCACCACATCCAGCGCGTTTTTATGCGCTTGATTTAACGCGGTTTCAAAAGAATCGGCATGCAGCACATTGGCACCAAAGCCTTGGTTACGCAGCTGGCTTCGCAGCGCGATGGCATCATTGATCGCACTGGAAAGATATAAAATTGAGAAGGGTCGTCCTCGTACCTGATCACGCATTAACACGCTGTGCCTCCATAATTAAAAATCCCTGTCCGATTTGACACACCGCGCCTAATCGTACGCGAACTTCATGTCCATCTTGCATAATGAGCATGTCTTGCGTTTCAGCCACCAGTTCAGAGGCAACAATAACGCGGGCCAGCCGCGCATGGTCATCGAGCTGTGCAATGATCGGCCAATTTTTACTCCAGCGATTGCCCTCGGTACGATAGTCGCGTGCGTAACTGGCAAAGACCGTACCGGCTAGGCGCTGCACCCCCATATCAATGGTTTTGTGCTCGGCATCCATATGCCGAACCCAACGCACGACCCCAATGGCTAACCCTGCTTTGGTAGCCGAAGGCGTCGTTGCCGCTTTGGATAACTCTACCAACAATAAATCATCCACGGCTGCGTGGCTGTTGCTCGATAAACGCCAGTGGAACCGAAACCCGGATCCAGAAAAGTTAACCACATCCCAGGTACTGGGTGCGTTCAAAACAAGGCGGGGATGACGGCCCGATGGGTGCGCGTCTTGGCCATCGGCCCAATCCATGTCGGTTTTCGCGTGCCCGGTATCGATGTCTAACTTAAATTCATCTGCGCCCGTCAAGTGGCGCACCCCAGCGCGAATGGGTTGTTCTAACCCTTCCCAATCTAACCCGGCCAAGGCGATAGATGCTTCGGTTTGTGTATCGCTGCGGTCTAAGCGCTCAAGACGATGATGAACGCTTAAAAAACCGATGGTCACCAAACTGGTTCGAGTGGCTTCTTGCGGTGCGTCCATGGGCGCCCGCGTTGTGCGCCCGACAAAATAAAACTGCAAGCGCTGCAACAAACGCGCTAAATGATCTTGGCAGGCAGGCGACAATTGATGCCTGAGCTCAGGCTGATACAAG
>DZCK01000082.1 GCA_022730245.1 Halothiobacillus neapolitanus | reverse complement strand
AAATTGCCCCATTTGGGTTTTGGCCACAAAGTAGGTTGGCCATGCAAAGGACTCTTAATGAATACCAATTAAATATATGCTTTAAGTGCGGATTTTTGCGCTCGGGTTTGTTGCGTCTCTGCTTGCGCGGGTGCTGCGTGCTAAATTGTGTGTGTTGTTATTTTGATTGGAGTTTGAGATGCCCGCACCTGCTTTATCCAACATGCTTGCCGAATTGATTGCGACCCCATCGGTGAGTAGTGTGTCGCCGCAGTTTGATATGGGTAATCGGGCGGTGATTGATTTACTGGCGGGTTGGCTTGAGTCTGCTGGGTTTTTGGTTGAAATTTTGCCGCTGGAAAACCACCGAGATAAGGCTAATTTAATTGCGACTCTGGGGGATGCTGCTGCAACGGATGGACTAATTTTGGCTGGGCATACCGATACGGTGCCTTGGGATGAGGCGCGCTGGCGTTTTGATCCGTTTACATGGACTGAATCGGGTGGGCGGGGTTATGGCTTGGGCTCGGCTGATATGAAGAGTTTTTTGGCTTTGGCGATTGAAGCGGCGCGCGGGTTCAAGGCGGGCGATTTACGCCGGCCATTGATTATTGTGGCGACCGCCGATGAAGAGAGCAGTATGGATGGCGCGCGTTTGCTGGCGCGGCTTGGGCGGCCAAAAGCGCGGTTTTGTGTGATTGGTGAGCCCACGAATTTAACGCCCGTGCATTTGCATAAGGGCGTGATGATGGAGGCGGTGACGGTGTTTGGCCGCAGTGGGCATTCAAGTGATCCCGATAAAGGGCTGAATGCTATTGATGGGATGACGCGGGTGCTGGCCGCGCTATCCACTTGGCGCGATTCGCTGAAACTTCAGCGCAATACGGAATTTTTGGTGCCCTATACGACGGTGAATTTTGGCCACATTTGCGGTGGCGATAACCCGAACCGCATTTGCCCAGAGTGTGCTTTGCATTTTGATGTGCGCCCCTTGCCGGGTATGGATGGGGCGGCTTTGCGACAGGCGCTGCGCGAGCGGGTGCAGGCGGCGCTTAAAGATACAGATTTTACGTTTGAAACCCATACCTTATCGCCCGGCGTTGAGCCGTTTTCAAGCGGCGCGCAGTCTCAATTGGCTAAATTTTTAACTGAGATCAGCGGCAAGGCACCCAAAGCGGTAGCGTTCGGTACGGAAGCGCCTTTTTATAGGGACTTGGGCTGCGATACGGTGGTATTTGGACCGGGGCGGATTGATGAGGCGCATCAACCCGATGAATATATTGAATTATCTGCCCTGGATGACACGGTTCGGATGTTGCGGGCGTTAATTGCGCGCGGTTGCTTGTGAGGGGGTAGCCAAGCGCAGCGCCAGTTGGGCGAGTTGATCGAGCGCGCCCGTGGCGCCTAAATGTGGGGCAATGCCGTTCAAACAGGCGCGCTGGGTGGCGGTATCTTCCGCGATTAAGTGATCGAGCTCAGCTTGAATAGCCGGTGGATTGGCTTCATCTTGAATCAGTTCCGGCACGCAATCTTGCCCTAACACGATATTGGGCAGGCCGATGCGCGTCACGCTCACTAAATACCGTGCGATTTTGTAGGTAATGGGGTGGGTTTTGTAAATCAGAATCATCGGCGTGCCGATGAGCGCCGCCTCCAGTGTGGCGGTGCCCGAGGCGATAATTAAGGCATCCGAAGCGGCCATGACTGTTCGCGCCTGCCCGTGGGTGATGGTAATTACTTCCTTCAGGGCAGGACTCGGCAGGCTGCAGGCTAACAAGCCATCAAACCAATCTCGGGGAATGGATGAGGCCAATGGCAGTAAAAACCGCCAATCGGGATGCTCGATGGCCAAACGATGGGCCGTGGCGAGCAGCACGGGGAGCAGCCGAGTCAGTTCACTTTGGCGGCTGCCCGGCAGTAAACCGATGACGACGCCCGCACGGGATACATTCAAGTTCTGCCGGGCTTGTGATTGAATTTGTGCAGCTGTTGTGGCGGTTTTGCAAAGCGCCGCTGGGATTAAATCGCGCAAGGGGTGGCCGACATGGGTGGTGGGCAGGCCATATTTTGCAAACAGCGGCACTTCAAAATCGAACAATACCGCGAGGTGATCGGCCACTTGGCTAAATTTGGCGGCGCGTTTAGGTCGCCACGCCCACACTTGCGGCGCGACAAAAAATAAGACTTTGATGCCGCGCTTGCGGGCGGCTTTGGCGAGGCGCTGGTTGAATTCTTGAAAATCAATCGCGATTAATAAATCGGTATTAAATGCAACCATCGCGTCAATTAGGGTATTGAGCGCGCGTTTAAGCTGGCCATAATGTTTGAGCACCTCGACCAAGCCCATGACCGACACGGTTTGCAAATCGACCACGGTATGAATGCCTGCCGCGCGACTCTCGGCCCCGCCCAAGCCTTCTGCGGCGCAATCGGGGTGCTGGGTTTTGATGCGCGCAAAGAGTTCAGCGGCATAATGATCGCCCGAGGCCTCGCCCGCCGAGAAAAAAAGGCGCAACGATTGGGTTTGGCCCGCGGCAGGAAAGATCGAATGGGTCATCTCGCGCTCAATAAATAAAATCCAGAGGAGGCAGTATGCCGCAATTGCCGTTATTTGAGATGCGCGAAGCCGACACCTGTTATGCGGGGGTGGATGAGGCCGGTCGCGGCCCCTTAGCCGGCTCGGTTGTGGCGGCGGCGGTTATTTTGGATGCCCGCCGACCGATTATTGGCGTAAATGATTCCAAAAAACTTAGTGCGATGGCGCGGGCGCGGTTATTCGATGAAATCACTCAAAAGGCCACGGCATTTGCGATTGGTGAGGCGAGCGTGGCTGAAATTGATGCCTTAAATATTTTGCAAGCCTCGCTTTTGGCGATGCGGCGTGCCGTGGAAATGCTTCTGGCCGAGGGGCATGATTTACAGCGAATTCATGTCGATGGCACCCATTGCCCCAAAATGGATGCGGCGGTTTGGCAGGGGCGACAATGCGTGCCGATGATCGGCGGCGATGGCCGGGATGCCGCGATTGCCAGCGCATCCATTTTGGCTAAAGTGACGCGTGATCGCCAAATGGTGATGCTGGATGCGCGTTATCCGCACTATGAATTTGCCCAGCATAAGGGCTATCCCACCGCGCGCCATCGGGCGTTATTGCATGCGTTTGGCGCTTGCCCCGAACACCGGCGCAGCTTTGCGCCGGTGCGTGCGGTGCTGGCTCAAGAGGCTTGATTTAATTAGGATTTATGCCGCAAGGGGATTTAGCCCAATCGCGTGGCCGCCCATTGGGTTGCCCATGCCTTGAGCAGTGTTTCAATGGGGGCGTTGGCCTCGGGGGTTTTTAAATCGAGAACCGAGGCCGCTGCGATTAAATTTTGGTGCGCCGTGCGCGCGGTGAGGGGGGCGGCATGATTGGTTTTACTGAGTTTTCGACCATCGGGCGCCAAAACCAAGGGTAAGTGCCCATAGCGTGGCGCGCGCGCGTTAGGAAATAGCGCATGATGGAGCGCCACTTGCACCGGCGTTAAGGGCGCTAAATCCGCTCCGCGCACCACATCGGTCACCCCCATCGCTTGGTTATCGACCACTTCGGCTAGGTGATAGGCGAACACGCCATCGGAACGCAGCAGTAACGGGTCGCCCAGCGTGTGCGGCAAAATTTGGGATAACCGCCCCAAAAAACGATCGTTAAGGGTAATGGCCTCGCTCGGCACCTGCCATCGCCAGCCGGCCGTTTGGGTGGGGGCGGGCGGATGCGCTCGGCACGTGCCGGGATAAATTGGGCCGGCCAAGCCCTCGGGTAAAATGCCCGCATCACAGGCAGCACGCAGGGCATTGCGGCTACATTGGCAGCGATAAACCACCGATGTCGTTTTGAGTGAATCCAATGCCGCTTGATAGGGCCATTCGCGCGCGCTTTGCCAAATAATCTCACCATCGGGCGCCAGCCCGTGATCGGCTAATTGCTGCACGATGCCCAAGGCGGTTGCAGGTTTGCAGCGCAGCGTATCCAAATCATCCAAACGTAAGCGCCACAGGCCGTTGTGGGCTTTGGCATCCAGATAACTGCCCAGCGCGGCAACCAAAGAGCCTAAATGCAATTCACCAGATGGCGTGGGCGCAAATCGCCCAATATACGAAGCGGGTGGGGGGTGGACCGGTTGTTTTAGGGTATCGCTCATGGTTTGGTTATGATAATGAACAATAATGTTTTGATGGAAAAAACTCTGGTGATGCACACGGTAACTTCTCGGCGAACGGGCTTGAATCACATGCGCTGGCTATTGTTCGGACTATTGTTAAGCAGTTTTATGCGCTTGCCGATTGCGCTTGCCGATAGTGCGCCGCCCGTTGCGCTACCCGTTGCGCCGCCCGTTGCGCCCGGCATAAGCCCTGCTCAAACACCCGCCCCTTGGCTCGTGCCGCCTGCCTTTTTAGCCGGCATGGCCGCCATTGCCCAAGGCGATAATGCCGCAGTGCAAGCCGCCGTAGCCGCTTTGGGCGATAACCCGCTGGCCACCTATTTGCAATTTCGCTATCTCATGGATGTGGCCGCACAAAATGTGCCTGCCGTTACTGATTTCCTGCAAGCCAACCCCGATTATGTGTTTAGCCAAAACTTAAAAGCACGGCTGTTAGCTCGCTTATATCAGCAGAAAAATTTTACCGATTATCAAACCATCGAAGCGTTGCCGCCCCAGCTTAAAACCACATCAACTCGTTTGTGCCAAAGCTGGCAGGCCGCCGCCCAAACGCAAACCCTAACGCCTGAACAGATGACCGCCGCCGAACAATTTTGGGCACAAGGGCGCAGCCAGCCCGAGGCATGCAACCCTATTTTTACTTGGCTGAAAACCAAGGGCAACCTCAATGCCGCCCTGTATGCGCAACGCATCCGCGCGACCTTGGCAGAAGGCAACACGACGCTGGCCGATTATTTGGTTCGGGAAGCCCGAAAACAAAAAATTACCGGGCTCGATTCGCTGGTCACACAATGGAAAACTGCCCAAGCTGATCCGGCGGCCTTCCTGCAAGCCGCGCAGGCCACTCAGCCAGCCATCAAAGCGGCGGATAAAGCCCAGCAAGCACTCTGGGTCCAAGCGTTTATTTGGCTTGCGAAAAGTAACCCCCAAGCCGCCCATACCTTATGGACGGGCAACCCCGCCCATTGGGGCTTAGACACCGACGCGCAAGCCAAAATTACCCAGCTCATCGCTCTTAAAGCGGCCTATACCCGCCTGCCGACAGCCTATGATTGGCTCATGGCATTGCCGGTGGCCGCGCAAAACCCAGAAACCCAAACATGGGCGGCAAGGGCGGCCTTGCGCAGTGAAAATTGGCCGAATCTCAAGGCGGCGATTGCAGCAATGCCGCTTGATTTGTCGCAAACCCCTGAATGGCAATATTGGTGGGCGCGCGCCGATGCCGAATTGGGGGATAACGAAGGCGCAAAAGCCCGCTGGCAGGCACTAACACTAACCCCCGATTACTACGGTTTTCTTGCTGCCGATCGTTTAGATATAGCCTACCCTTGGCCGAAAATTCCACCGCTGCCGATGCTGGATACCACCGCCGTGCAGCAAAATCCGATGGTGCAACTGGCGTTTTACTTACGCGCTGCTGACTTGCCCGATGATGCCCGCCGCGCGTTTTCTGCCGCGCTTGATGCGATACCTGTGGCGCAAATCCCCGCGCTGACCTTGCTGGCAGAAGAGGTCGGCTGGCACGATCGGGTGTCTATCGCCATTGCGCGCATGAAAAAGCAAGATGATCCCACCTGGTTTGCGGCACGGTATCCCACCCCGTGGCAATCCATCATCGATACTGAGTCGCAAGACCAAGGCGTGGCGCCCAACTGGCTGTATGCCGTGATTCGGCGGGAAAGTTTATTTATGAGCGATGTGGGCTCCGGTGCCGGTGCCCAAGGCCTCATGCAACTGATGCCCAGCACCGCTGATTGGATTAACCGCAAAGCCGGTTTAGGCCTTACAGGTATGAACTTGCACGATCCGCAAACCAGCATCACGTTGGGCTCGGCTTATTTATCCTATCTCAATGAGCGTTATGCCGGCCAAATGCCGCTGGCCATTGCAGCCTACAATGCCGGCCCCGGGCGGGTTAAGCAGTGGTTACCAGAAAGCCGCGCGCTGCCGGGCGATGTGTGGGTAGATACCATCTTGTTTGATGAAACCCGCAATTACGTGCGCGCTGTGCTCTCTGCCACCATGATTTACGCGTGGCGTGCGGCTGGGGCATCCACGAAGCCTGCCACCGAATCGGCAGATAATTTATTGGCATTGCTAGGCCCCGTGGCGCCGTTAAATCCCCCAGCGCCCAGCGCCAGCAAGCGCGCGCAGCCGGTGGCAAATACAAAAACGCCGCCCGCAACGCAAGGGAACACAATGTCCGTGGCCGAGCCCGCAGCAATCACCGTGTCGGCAGATACCCCTTAAGACATTCATGGCGCGTAGGCGGTTTTCATTATGAGTTTTTTGTTTTATGACTTCGAAACCACCGGCGCCGACCCCCGCTGTGATCGCCCCATTCAGTTTGCGGCTCTGCGAACCAATGACGCGTTGGAACCCATTGCGCCGCCCATAACCCTGTACGCCACCCTCTCGCCCGAGGTATTGCCGCACCCGCAAGCCGTGCGGGTGACCGGCATTTTGCCGCAAACGTTATTTGCGGCAGGCGGCACCCCCGAGGCTGAATTTGCCGCGCGCATCCACCGCGAGATGAGGGTGCCCGATACCTGCGCGGTGGGCTTTAACAGCCTGCGCTTTGATGCCGAACTGCTGCGGTTTATGTTTTGGCGTAACTTGCGTGATGCCTACGCGCACGAGTGGAAAAACGGCAACAGCCGTTGGGATGTGCTGGATGCCGCCCGCGCGTTTCGCTTGTTACGCCCCGATGGCATTCACTGGCCAATTGATGAAACCGGCAAGCCCACGCTGCGCTTAACCGCCTTAACCGAGGCCAATGGCATTAGCCACGATAACGCCCACGATGCAGCCAATGATGTGGAGGCCACCGTAGCCGTGGCCCGCCTGCTGCGCACCCATGCCCCCAAGCTCTTCGATTACCTGCTGAGTTTTCGTAAAAAAAATACCGCTGCCGAATTTGTTGATGCCCCCGAGCGCACCGCGTTTGTGCATATTTCAGGGCGCATTTCTGGCGAGCAAGGTAGTGCGTCTGTTTTTGCCAATCTCGGCCAGGCGGGCGCCATTAGCACCCAGCGCTTGCTATGGGATTTACGCTTTGATCCGAGCGAAGTGCGGGATGAATCGGTTGAAACACTCACCGCCCGGCGATTTTTGCGCGATGCCGATAGCTCAGCGGGCACCCATCGTCTGCCCGTCAAAATGCTGCATCTCAACCGCGCGCCCGCCGTGGTTTCAACAAGCATTCTGAATGATTCGGCCATTGTCGAACGCATGCGCCTCGATACCCTGGCCGTTCAGCGCCACAGCCAGATCATGCAACGGCACCACAGCGAAATCGCCGAAAAACTGCAGGCCGTCATCCGCAATTCGGGCGAATTTGCAGCACAAGCGCCCGAGTGCGCTCTGTACGATGGATTTATGCCCAACGCCGATCGTTATCCGCTGGAGGCATTTAATCGCGTGCTGGATACCGCCATCGAGCAAGCACCCGACCCACTCCATACACCGGAAGTCACCCAAGCGCTCAATCAACTACCGGCACAGCATTGGCAAGATGCCCGCCTGCCCACGCTGGTGCAGCATTTTATTGCCCGCACCCGCCCCGATTGCCTCAGCCCAGCGCAACAAACCCAATGGCAGGCTTGGGTGCATCATCGCCTCTATCCCCCGCTCGATCCGGTTCGTCCGCTGCCAAGTGGGCAGGCAGGATTTGGCTTTGCTGAATTTTTTGCCGCTATTGATGAGGCGCAAAACAGCGAGGCGACCACACCCGCCGAGCAAACGCTTTTAGCCGAACTGCGCGCCTGGGGGCTAAGCCATGCCCACCTGCACCCACCAGAGGGGTAAGTTGCTGTGAGTTTTGTATTATTCGGGGCGGGTATGAGCGATCACCTGACCCTCGATCAAGCATTAGCGCATCCGGTGTTGCAAGCACCGCCGCGCGCCATCGATCCGTTGGAAAAAACCCGCGCCATTACCCCCAATGAACCCGATGCCCGAGGGGCGGGCGCACCACCCGAGGCCCGTGCGCCTGCCGAAAAATTTGCCGCCGAAGTGCAGGCCTACCAAACGGTGGAA
>DZCK01000203.1 GCA_022730245.1 Halothiobacillus neapolitanus | reverse complement strand
TCACCGAAGGAACATTCACCGAAGGAACATTCACCGAAGGAACATTCACCGAAGGAACATTCACCGAAGGCACATTCACCGAAGGAACATTCACCGAAGGCACATTCACCGAAGGCACATTCACCGAAGGCACGTTCACCGAAGGCACGTTCACACTCGGCGTATTTACTGAAGGTGAATCCACGCTCGGCGTATTCACTGCGGGTGAATTGGTCGACGGCGTTGTGACCGCAGGCGCATTTACTTGCGCGGCTGTACCCGCAGCAACTTGATCTTGGGTGCGAACCTGATCTTGAGTTGCCACTTGAGCCCCAGTAGTGGTGGCATCAACGGCAAACGCGGCACTGGTACCCATACAGGCTAAAACAGAAACTGCTAAGGCGGCTTTTTTAAAGGTGAATTGAGACATGATAAATACTCCTATGAGATGAAACATCAAGGCCGGGCGTTAAGGTTGATCGCCTCGGTGAAATCAATATTAGTGGGAAAATTTTCCACGTCAAGTTTTTTTATCTTGTGCTAAAATTTCCCACATGAATACTGCTATCAAAAATACTGCCCTCGTCATCCTTCGCCCTTTAGTCCGATTTTTAATCGGCCACGGGTGGACATTCGGTGCGATCGCCGAACTTTTAAAATACGTTTGCGTGGAAGAAGCCTGCCGAAAACAAGGTGAAAGTGCCCGTACCCTAACCGATAGCAAAGTAACGTTAATGAGTGGTGTTCATCGCAAAGAAGTCCGGCGAATCCGTGAAGAATTAGCCCAAACCGATGCCCATGACCTCCTGCTACGGCATGGGGCCAATAGTGCCGCTCAATTAATTGCCCTATGGATGACGCACCCCAATTATCAAAATGAACACGGTGAACCCGTTGCTTTGCCCATGCGCGCACCCAATGCGCCCTCGATTGAGGCATTGGCTCGGCTTGTCAAGGCTGATATGCGTCCGCGCACGATTGTGGATGATTTAGTGCGCGCCGGTGTTGCCGAAGAGCGCGCCGACATGATTCACCTTTTACGCTGCAGCTACATCTCCGATATTCCCGAAGATCAACTGGTATTTATGGGTAACAACGTGGGCGATCACTTAACGGCGGCGGTGCACAACCTCGAAGGCGGCACCCCCGCCTACCTTGAACAAGCCCTGTATTTTGATGAATTAAGCCCGGATGCTTTAGATAAGCTGCGCCCAGAATTACGTCGTTTAGGAGAAAAACTGCTCCGCGATGCTTATCAACGGGTTGCCAAACTTACCCCTCAATCGGATGAATCTGCCGACAACCCCGTGCCAAGTGGCTCACGCCGGATGCGGCTCGGTGTTTATTATTTTGAAGATAATACTCCGCAAAGCCCGCAGCAATCGCGCACTTCTTGCCCCATTAATACCCCACAGGATGAACCGCATGTTTAAGCTAAAAAGCGCCCGCCGTTGGGGTTTAATTACGGGGCTGGCTTTTGTATTTTCCGTACTCTTCTCTCATCAAGTGTTAAGCGGCACCCCTTACCCTGGCGGCATTGGCGGCACGGGGGTATCTGCTCATGCTAATCCTGGGGGCATTGGCGGAACCGGCATCGTAGCCATCGGCCCTATCCAACGATTCGGCAGTATTTTTGTTTTGGGCAAGGAATACCACTTCACCCCAAATACCCGCTTTACGCGCGATGGCCAACCAAGCCGTGAACAGGCGCAACAACTGGGTGATTGGGTCGCCGTGCAAGGCCACTGGCAAGATAATCGCTGGGTGGCCGATCGGGTTGATACGACCCATGCCATCACAGGGAAAATTGAGTCGATAGATCCTAAAAATCTCAGTATTCGCGTGCTCGGGCAAGAAATT
>DZCK01000081.1 GCA_022730245.1 Halothiobacillus neapolitanus | reverse complement strand
CAGCCGATTTCCCTAAAGTCCGACAGGCTCCTAGCGCCCACAATCCAAGTGACCCGAGGAGACGAGTTTGAGCCCATTCGAGCCGCCTGTAAGGTTTCAAATAGTGAAGGGTTCGGCAAGCCCTGCGCCGAATCATCCGGCTGGGGTACCCAATTTTTAGACATAACACGCACTCCCAAATACTTCGAATTGAGCTTAGTCGATTCCGGTCGTGTCGCACGATAAACGCTAAGCATGGCTTGTTAATCGCCCAAAGCCCGCTACAATTTCGATACAAAGGTTATACACAAAAATCCTTCCCAATGAGACCGGCATGAACAACCCCGCTTTGCATGAATGCACCCCCGCGTCGCCCAGCACGCCTGAAAATAAGCATCCGATTGATTTAACCGATGATCGTGCCGCGCTTGATGAATGTGTTCGTCATGAGGATGGGCTATTTCCTATTCGCGCCGTGGCGCACATCACGGGAATCAACCCCATCACATTGCGCGCCTGGGAGCGACGCTATCAGCTCATATGCCCCACCCGCACACCCACAGGGCACCGGTTGTATAGCCCTGACGATATCCAAAAAATTCAACGTGTTAAAGCCATGGCAGCGCAAGGCATGGGGTTTTCGCAAATTGCCGCATTACTTGCGCGTGAAGCGCAGCAGGGCACCCTCACCCCTCAATTAAGCTCGACACCCCCGACACCGCCCGCCTTGGGTGAGCCACATAGCCAGCCCGGCGCTTGGGAGCCGAGCTCACCAAGCCCACCCAGCCTTGGCCAAGTCAATAGCCTGATCGAGCGGGTAAAAACTGCCGTGCTGCATTTGGATGCGATGGCACTTAGAGCGGTGGAACATCAAGCGTTAATTTGGTTGCCGCCTGAGGTCGTGCTGCGCGCAATTTTCATCGAGGGATTGCAGCAGCTCGAACTGCGTGAAGCGTGGCCCGATCGAGATTTAGGCCTGCATTGGTTTAGTCAATACCTGCGCATGCGCTTGGAGTGGTGGCTGCTCCAAAACGCCAGCCCAGCCGATAGCCAAAACGCACTGACCCTAGTTGATACTTGGGAAATTGACCGCCCGATGATGGCTAAAGAATTCAGCCTAATTATGAGCTTAGCCGCATCGTTCAATGTAAAAATGATTCCCCCCACCACCTCTCAAGCTCAGCGCGCGCGCTTAAGCAATCGATGGCAGGCGCGACACTGGATACGGTTACTTAACCCCGCCGACACGGCCGCAGCGCCGCCCAGCGGGCGGTTATCGGGTACCACCCAGCTACATTGGTGCCAACTCCTGCCCGATGAGCACCCCTTAAACCTCACTGCAGCAGGCGTATGCCAAGGGGGCGTGAGCCACTGCCAACACTACCTTCGCAAAAAATTGACTTAAAAACCTTTATATCCCAAACGCCGGCGACCAAGACCCGTCAAACCCAAGGCGGATGCTGGTATGATTCTTTGCGAAAGTCATAACGCGGATTAAAGGTGGGCACTTGATGCTGGATTCCCAATTACTGCAAAAAGCAGTGGATTCATCCAACGATGGCATTGTTATTGCCGAGCAAGAAGGTGGCGACAACATATTAATCTACGCCAATGCCGCGTTTGAACACCTCACGGGCTACACCTCGGATGAAATTTTGTATCAAGACTGTCGCTTTCTTCAGGGCGATGATCGAGATCAAGTGGCCTTGGCGGAAATTAAAACCGCCCTCCGTGAAGGGCGCCCCACCCGCGTCACCGTGCGCAATTACCGCAAAGATGGCAGCCTATTTTGGAATGAACTCTCCATCACACCCATTTATAACGAGGCAGACCAACTCACCTACTTTATCGGAGTGCAACACGATGTCTCCGATCTCGTGGCGGCTAAGAGAAGAAAATCAACAGCTCAGAGCCCGCCTTTGCAGCGCTTGAAAGCGGCACGCAGGCGCCCAACTCTAGCCAAGCAATACAAAACACTGTGGCACCGTCCAAGGTTTGACGATAGTATGCAAGCCTTGCCTTTAAACGGAATTATTGGTTACCCCACGCTATGACCCCTCCTGCGATTACTGGCCTTTTGGCTGCCCTAGTTAAAACGGCTGTTCTTGAGCCCCCGCGCGCGCTTGAGCTTTTAGAAAAATCCCGCAGTACAAAAGAACCCTTGCTACAAACGCTGATGGCGAATGGGGTATCTGCCATTAAAATTGCGCGCGCTGCTTCGCAAAATTTTGGTTTACCGCAAATTGATTTAGATTCGTTCGATACCTCGGATTTACCCATTAATCTCGTACCGGCTAAATTACTCGAAAGTGGCAACGCCCTGCCCCTGCGCAAACGCGGGCGCCGCCTGACCGTCGCGATGGCCGATCCATCGGATTTGGGTATTTTGGAAAATTTCCGTTTCAGTACCAATTTAACGATTGATGTGGTCGTAGCGGAGGCCAGCAAAATTGCCCGCCTGCTTGAAGAAGCCGCCAATAATGCCATGGCCGGCATGGCCGATCTGGATGATGACCTGGCAAACATTCAAATTGAAGGCGAAAACTTCGCCACCGATGAAAAAAGTGATGACCCACTCCAAGACGATATTGTCGTCAAATTTGTAACCAAAGTGCTCACGGATGCCATTCGCCGCAAAGCCTCTGATATTCATATTGAACCCTATGAAAAGCAGTTTCGCATCCGCGTGCGGATCGATGGCATTTTAACGGAAGTGCCTCAGCCCCCGCGCCAGCTGGCCGATCGCATCGTCTCGCGGATTAAAGTCATGAGCCGCATGGACATCTCCGAGCGCCGCATACCGCAAGATGGGCGAATTAAGCTTAAATTATCTGCCGGGCGCTCTATCGACTTTCGCGTGAACTCTTGCCCCACCCTATTTGGTGAGAAAATTGTTCTGCGTATTCTCGACCCCACCAGCGCCCAACTCGGCATCGATTCCTTAGGCTATGAAGAAGATCAAAAACAGCTTTATCTCAAGGCGCTCAATCGCCCCTATGGCATGATTTTGATTACAGGCCCTACCGGTTCAGGTAAAACCGTATCGCTTTATACCGGCTTGAATGTGCTCAACACCATGGATCGCAACATTTCTACCGCAGAAGACCCGGCAGAAATTGTGGTACCCGGCATTAATCAGGTGAATGTGAATGCCAAAGTGGGGCTCACGTTTGCCGCCGCCTTGCGGGCATTTTTACGTCAGGATCCCGATGTCATCATGGTGGGCGAGATTCGCGATCTGGAAACCGCCGAAATTGCCATTAAAGCCGCCCAAACTGGCCATTTAGTGCTTTCCACCCTGCACACCAATGATGCGCCACAAACCTTAACCCGCCTCATGAACATGGGCGTGCCAGGCTACAACATCGCCTCATCGGTTAATCTGATTATCGCCCAACGCTTGGCGCGGCGGCTGTGCAATTCATGCAAAAAAGTCGATCACATTCCCGATGAAGAACTGCTTCGCGAAGGCTTTAATCCCATCGATGTACAATCCGGCATGAAAATCTTTAAAGCCGTCGGCTGCGATCAATGCACCAATGGCTATAAAGGCCGCATGGGCATCTACCAAGTCATGCCCGTCTCAGAGGAGATGGGGCGGATTATTATGCGGGGTGGTAACGCCATCGAATTAGCCGAACAGGCAACCAAAGAAGGTATTAATGATTTAAGGCAATCCGGCATTCGTAAAGTTAAAGCCGGCATCACAAGCCTCGAAGAACTCAATCGGGTGACCAAGGATTAAGGGAGAACACCATGGCCGTTGCAGCAACCACAAAGAAAAAATCGAAAAAAGACGAAAAAACCGTCTTTATCTACGACTCAAAAAACAAGGATGGCAAACTCGTTAAAGGCGAAATGAGTGCGTTTAACGAGATGGTCGTGCGCGCAGAAGTTCGCCGATTGGGGCTTACCGTTATTCGCGTCAAGAAAAAACCCAAGCCACTGTTCGCCAATACCGGCACCATTAGTGCAAAGGATATTTCGGTCTTTGCCCGCCAACTGGCCACTATGATGACCGCTGGCTTGCCGATTGTGCAAGCACTCGACATCATTGCGCAAAGTGCTGAAAAAGTGGCCATGCAGGAACTAATCACCACGGTTAAAAATGATCTAGAAAGCGGTTTAACCCTCGCCGATGCGCTGGATAAACACCGCAAATATTTTGATGAGCTTTTTGTTAATCTCGTGCGGGCTGGTGAGGATTCAGGCTCGCTTGAACTCGTGCTCGATCGCATCGCCATTTACAAAGAAAAAAGCGAAAGCCTTAAAGGTAAAATCAAAAAAGCCTTGTTCTACCCTATTGCCGTTGTGGTGGTGGCCTTCATTGTTACCGCGATTTTGCTGATTTTTGTTATTCCGCAATTTAAAGAGTTATTTGATGGGTTTGGCGCCACCTTGCCCGCCTTCACCTTATTTGTGATTGGGCTTTCCGAGGCGTTCCAAAAATACTGGTACCTTATTTTTGGCAGCATTGGTTTAGCCATTTTCTTGTTTACCTATGTCAAACGTCGTTCCGATAAATTCAACCATTTTCTGGATCGCATGATTCTCAAAATGCCTATTTTCGGCCCACTCACCGAGAAAGCCGCCATTGCCCGTTTTGCCCGAACCTTAAGCACCATGTTTTCAGCTGGGGTGCCGCTGGTTGAGGCCATGCCGCCCACGGCGGGTTCAACGGGAAATGCGATGTTCAGTGATGCCGTCATGAACATGCGCGACATTATCGCCGCCGGCTCACCGCTTAAAGTTGCCATGCAGCAATCCAAACTGTTCCCCGTCATGGTCGTACAAATGGTGGCCATTGGTGAAGAAACGGGCGCGCTAGACACCATGCTCGGCAAAGTCGCAGATATGTACGAAGAAGAAGTCGATAACATGGTGGACGCCATGGCAAGCTTGCTTGAGCCTATGATTATGGCGTTCCTTGGGGTGGTGGTCGGTGGCTTGGTTATTGCCATGTACCTGCCCATTTTCAAACTGGGTTCCGTGGTGTAATGCCCCGCACAAACAGCGTTTAATGATGAGCATACTTTCCACTTGGTCGGTTTTTTTTGCGCAATATCCACTCGCCTGGTTGATATTCGCGGGGGTATTAGGCCTGCTTGTGGGCAGCTTTCTTAATGTGGTGATCCACCGACTCCCCCTCATGATGGAGCGGGGTTGGGCGCAAGATTGCCGCGAACTGCTTGAAATGCCCGCAGAGCCCAACGCAACGCCGCCGCCCATCTATAACCTCATTACGCCGCGATCGGCCTGCCCCAATTGCCAAACTCCGATTAAATCCTGGCAAAATATCCCCGTCTTGAGCTGGCTGGCTTTGCGCGGCAAATGCGCGCACTGCGGGCATAAAATCAGTGTTCAATACCCCCTCGTTGAATTACTCAGCGGCTTGCTTACGTTGCTTGCTGCTTGGAAATTTGGCGCCTCCAGCACCGCATTCGCAGCGATGATTTTTGGCTGGGTGTTGCTTGCCGCTTCAGTCATCGACTTAAAAACGACCCTACTCCCTGATATTTTAACCCTTCCGTTAATGTGGTTAGGCATTCTCTTGGCGCTAATGGGCACAGGCACCACCCTATCGCTGCAAACCGCCGTGATAGGGGCTATAGCGGGATATCTTGCGTTATGGAGCGTGTATTGGGCGTTTAAATTGGTCACCGGACGCGATGGCATGGGCTTTGGTGATTTCAAATTACTCGCCGCTTTGGGCGCTTGGCTGGGATGGCAGCAATTGCCGTTGGTTTTGGTGCTTTCCGCTGGTGTCGGCGCCGTGGTGGGCATCGCAATGGTGTTATTTTTAAAGCACGATCAACGCATCCCCATCCCTTTTGGGCCTTACCTTGCGAGCGCAGGGCTGTTAAGTTTTTATTTGGGTGAGCCCATCTTGCGGTTTTATCTCGGCAGCACAGGGCTCAGTTAACAAGCCAATAACCAGCCGAACACTCAACGACGACCATTTAACCACGCATCACAGGAAAAATTATGGGCTTGATTGTGGGGTTAACCGGCGGCATTGCCAGCGGCAAAAGTACGGTCAGCCAATTTTTGGCCGCTCAAGGTGTTGCCATTATCGACACCGATTTACTCAGCCGAGAGCTCGTGGCGCCGCACCAGCCTGCCCTCACCTTAATTGCTCAAGCTTTTGGTCAAAAACTCATCAAACCCGATGGCTCGCTCAATCGCGAGGCGTTGCGTCACATCATTTTTAACGATCCCATCGCTCGGGCAAAGCTTGAGTCCATTTTGCACCCCGCTATTCGGGCGCTCGCCTATCAACGCGCGCAAGCCGCTGCGGTTCAGTCCCCTTATGTGATCGTGGTGATTGCGCTGCTGGCCGAGCCCCAAGTTAGGCCTCATTACAGCTGGCTAAATCGTGTGGTTGGCATTCGCGCCACCCCAAAACTCCAACGCGCACGCCTCCTGCAACGCCCAGGAATTGATGCCGAACTTGCCATCCAAATGTTGGCGGCACAAAGCACCGATGAACAGCGCGCGCCCCTCGTTGATGACTGGTTAGAAAATACCGGCGATTTAACCCAGTTAGAAACCCAAGTACAGCAACTCCACCGGCATTTATTAGCTCAGTCAAACACCCACTGAATCAACGCGGCAACACCTTCGTATCTGCCACACGCAGCCACTGCTGCAACTGCCACCACGCAATCGCGCCCATGCGTGCCGACGTTAACCAATACGCTTTTTGCCGGCCTGTGTCATCAACCAACACCAACCCCACAAGGGCTTGCCCCGTCCAGAGCCAGGTTAACGATCCTTCAAAAAAACTACCGTCTATAGCTTGCCACCGGCCACGCCCTGCGGCCAAGCTTAAATGCCCACAATCAGACCAAACCGCCGGCCGATGACGCCCCCACCGAACCAAAACCCATGCCGCAACACCCCCCAAGCCGACCGAAACAGCCAGCGGTGCATTTAAAGCCACACCACACAAAGCCACTGCCAACGCCGCCATGCCCTGCATAAGCCAGCCTAAGCGGATTAAATTTTTATCAATTCCAATCGCGGCGGACCAAGCTTCGGTTGACATCTCAAACCCCTTTCCTTTAAAAGCCGACTAGCAGCCTGTCGGACTTATAGAATCGTAGCGAAAATTTAGCTGGGCGAGGGTCTGTTTTACCGATTTTGCCGGGTAATAGCCGGTTCTATTGCCCAAAAAAGCGGTGAAATAGGCACCGTTCAGATGGATTTGCAGCCGATTTCTCTAAAGTCCGACAGGCTGCTAGGCATGCGCGGTGCAGAAGGCTGCGCCCTACCCCGCGTCAATGTTATCCTGTGGCTCTTATGTTTCACTGAAAATTAATGCTATGAATACTGCGTGGACCCAATTTTTGCACGCCCAGCCACCCGCCAGCGGTGAGCTTAATCCGAATGAAACCGGCTGGCTGGCTTTATCCCACCGCGCCAGTATTCGGGTCGCGGGCGACGAGGCGGCTGATTTTTTGCAAGCGATGCTCACGCAAGAAATTTTAACCTTAAGCCCGACACACGCCACGCGCAGCGCCCTATGCAACGCCAAAGGGCGCATATTATCCCTCCTGATGGTGCACCCCGAGCAAACCGCGCAAGGTTTGGCCTATCACCTCACCGTGCCGCAAGATTTACGCGCAGACCTATTTAAAATTTTAAAACTCTATTTGTTACGGCGAAAGGTCACCCTCACCCAAGAGGACGATTGGGGCTTTATCGGTCTTATTAACCCAACAAACAACCTGCTTGAGACGCTAGCAATCGGTCACGAACCACCGCCCCCGCACCAACAAAGCGCTCTGGCCAACGGCCTATTTGCCTGTTGGGAGCATCAAGCAGGCAGCCCGCGTCTATCCATTCAAGGCCCATTAACCGCGCTGACCCTAGTAGCAGAACACATCGCAACCCTAATCCCGACACCGGTAGCGCAGGCCGTGTGGGATTGCGCCGAAATTCACGATGGCCTGCCAGAAATCCACCCCGCAACCTATCTGCAATTTGTGCCCCAGTGGGTTAATCTTGATCGTCTTTCGGCCGTTAGCTTTAAAAAAGGCTGTTATCCCGGCCAAGAGGTTATTGCGCGGCTGCATTATTTAGGCAAATCGAATCGGCGGATGATCATGGGGCATACCACCCACCCTCAATTACTCCCTGCGGGCACGCTGATTTACTCAGAAAATCAACCGGATATCGAAGTCGGCGAAATTGTGCGCAGCGCGCAATGCGGATCAAAAGATTTACACGCACAGCAATTTCTGGCCGTCATTCGGCTCAGTCATGCGCATGATGCCCTCGTTGTCGCACAGCATCCTTGCGTGCTCTACCCAAGCCCCTTTGTTGAGAATTCACCCGCGCAAGCCCACTGAGCGCAGGCGATCCACTAAAAAGAGCGCAACGCTTTTGGCTAGCAGCCTGTCGGACTTTAGGAATCGTGGCGAAAATTTAGCTGGGCGAGGGCATATTTTGCCGATTTTGCCGGGTAATAGCCG
>DZCK01000202.1 GCA_022730245.1 Halothiobacillus neapolitanus | reverse complement strand
CACACCGCGCCGCCCCTCTTCCGGGCGCAAAATATCCAGCAAATACACCACGCCTCCTGCGACACGTTGCACGATTAAACTCATGCGCTCGCGCAGGCTAATCGCCTCGCGTTGAATATGATGGTGCTCCACCAAAGTGGCGCGCTTAAGCGCACTGTGCAACGCCCCCAGCAACTCATCCATACTGACTTGTGGCGGTGCAGGGAAAAACTCAACGTCCGGCATCGCCGCCTCTAAAGCAAATACATCGCGCTCCATGCGCGGCAGTGCGTCTAGGCGCTCGCTGGCTTCACGCAATTGTTCGTAGTCCTGCAAACGGCGTACCAGCGCCATACGCGGGTCGGCTTCTTCCTTGTCGATGTGCGCTGCTCGCGGCAGCAACATACGCGATTTAATTTCCGCCAACCATGCGGCCATCGCAAGGTATTCCGCAGCCAATTCAATTTTTAATCCCTGCATGGTTTCGATATAACTTAGGTATTGCCGCGTTACTTCAGCAATCGGAATATCCAGAATATTGATATTTTGCTTGCGAATTAAATACAGCAACAAGTCCAGCGGCCCTTGGAATGCTTCCAACATAATGGCTAGCGCATCCGGTGGGATATATAAATCCTTGGGAAAATCCAATAAAAGCTGTTCACCAACGCGAGCAACAGCAGGAAGCTCATCATCATTAGACATTATCAAGGCAGCACAAACCCCGTCATCCACTGAGTCATACCGCTTAAAACCGGCCCCAGCACCGTCCACAATACGCCGGTAAACATCAATGCCAACAAGATAACAAAACCAAACGGCTCAACCTTCGAAACCATAATCGCCATTTTTGGCGGCAATAGACTCACCAATACCCGTCCACCATCCAGTGGCGGAATCGGCAATAAATTGAACAACATAAGCAATAGGTTGATGAAAATACCCGCCTGCCCCATCAACACCAGTGGCAAGGCAAAATCACCCAAACCCTGCCCGGCCATCCAATGTCCAAGCGCCATCATCAGCGCCCAAAACACTGCCATAGCAAAATTCGAGGCAGGCCCCGCCATGGCAACCCAGGCCATATCCACGCGCGGATTGCGCAAATTGCGCATATCTACCGGCACAGGCTTCGCCCAACCAAACACAAAGCCCCCCAGAAAAAAAGTCGCAATCGGCAAAGCAATCGTGCCTAGCGGGTCAATATGTTTCAGTGGGTTAAGCGACAAGCGTCCGAGACTGGCCGCCGTATGATCTCCAAAATAACGTGCCGCATACCCATGTGCTGCCTCATGTACGGTAATGGCAAACAACACGGGTAAAATCCAGATACTGAATTTTTGAATTAAATTAAAATCCATTGAATGACCTTTTGATAATTAATCCGCTTCAAGCACACCGACCGGAACCTCACCCAAACCACGGCGCACCAGCACCATGTCATCCCCTGCCATATCAATCACTGTCGTGGGCTGATCGGCACAAAAACCTACATCGAGAATTAAATCCAGACGCTTGCCAATGCGCGATTTAATCTCGTCAGGATCACACAAAGGCTCGCTGTCTCCGGCGAGAATCAAGCTACTGGAAAGCAAGGGCTCGCCCAAAACCTGCAACAACGCCTGCGTGAGCGGATGTTCGGGCACACGCAACCCCACCGTTTTGCGCTTGGGGTGCTGCAAGCGACGCGGTGCTTCGTGACTTGCGGGCAGGATAAAGGTGTAAGGCCCCGGCGTGTACTGACGCAAAAAACGATAGGCGATATTGTCCACCCGCGCATACACCGAAATCTCGGATAAATCGCGCACCATCAAGGTGAAAAAATGCTTGTCATCCAGGCCACGAATGGCGCGAATCCGTTCCATGGC
>DZCK01000201.1 GCA_022730245.1 Halothiobacillus neapolitanus | reverse complement strand
CACAGCCTCCGAAAAAAAGAGAGCGCCCGTAAGAACAAAGGCTGTTTGAATTGATTTACGCATGATGGTGTCCTACATGATGTAGATAAAAGCCATTAAAAATCCTTCAATGACCCCTTGTTAGCATACACCTTGCATTGACTAAGTTCACAAACTTTGATGTTAATGTGCATTTGACGGCGGCGCTGCTGGTGCGTTATTCAGTGCCGCAGATAACTGACTTGCCTCGGTTTCCTTGAATTGTTGAATGGACTTCACCTTACCAGACTCAACGCCAATCACGGTCACGCTATCCACTGCACGCGGCAGCATTTCTGTTTGCTCTTTTTCTGCCCCAATGGCAATGCGATAGGCATAGTCACGCATTTTGGGTAACGCAACCATGCTGGTAATAAATCCTGGCATGGCGCTGATGTCCGCAATGTAGACCATCTTGCGTTGACTCATATAATCCGCTGCTTGTTGTTTAAGCAGGCCATTAATCATCTCTGATGCTGATTTATCTGCTGTAAATACAATAAGTTGCGTATCGGAAGGCAATGGGAAAGGCTTGTCATGCTGATCGTTCAGCTGAAAAACAGGCACTGGATCACCTACTTTGAGTGTCGGGACTTCCGCGAAAGCGAGCGTTGGAATAAGCAATAAAGCCGCTAAGAATGAGCGCATTTTCATCTCCTGATGAATTAAAAGTGCCAAAATAAAAACAGGGTTAATTTATAACCCTATTCTTAAAAATAATCACCACATTAAAGCAGGGTTTTGTACTGTTTTTCAGGTGCGCATTTTCTTGAACACGCGGCGAGCCACGTCTACCGCAGCATCAATATCCGCGCAGCCGTGAGCACCCGATACAAACCCGGCCTCATACGCACTCGGGGCAAGGTACACACCCTCCTCCAACATGCCATGGAAAAATGCCTTGAACCGCGCAATATCGCAGCGCCCTACTCCTGCAAAATCCGTCACGCTCGCATCCTCGGTAAAGAACAGCCCGAACATGCCACCCACATTATTCGTCGTTAATCCAATGCCCGCATCTGCTGCGGCATCACGTAGGCCGTCACATAAATTTTGCGTGCGTGCGGCCAAGGTTTCATAAAAACCAGCTTCCATCACCAGCGCCATAGTCGCCAAGCCAGCCGCCATTGCCACCGTGTTGCCCGAAAGTGTCCCAGCCTGATACACCGGCCCAAGTGGCGCGATGTACTCCATGATTTCACGCCGCCCACCGAATGCGCCAACCGGCATCCCGCCTCCAACGACCTTACCCAGCGTGGTCAAATCCGGCATCACACCGTAATGCTCTTGCGCGCCACCCAGCGCCACACGGAAGCCGGTCATCACTTCGTCAAAAATCAGCACCGAGCCGTGTTGGGTGCATAGCGCACGCAAGCCTTCGAGAAAGCCCGGCTCGGGCAAAATGCAATTCATATTGCCCGCGACGGGCTCGACGATGACACATGCAATTTCGCTGCCCTTCTCGGCAAATAACTGCTCGGCTTGCGCCAGATTGTTGTAATCCAGCGTTAAGGTTAGTGCTGCCAATGCCTCCGACACACCGGGCGAGCTGGGTACGCCCAGGGTCAACATACCTGAGCCTGCTTTCACCAACAGCGAATCGCTATGCCCGTGATAGCAACCTTCAAACTTTACAATCGTCTCACGACCGGTATAGCCACGCGCCAGACGAATGGCGCTCATCGTCGCCTCCGTGCCCGAGCTGGTCATGCGCACCATTTCCAATGACGGCACAATCTCACACAGCAAATCGGCCATTGTGGTTTCAGCCTGGGTCGGCGCGCCGAATGACAGACCACGCTCAGCCGCTTTTTTAACCGCATCAATGACATTT
>DZCK01000200.1 GCA_022730245.1 Halothiobacillus neapolitanus | reverse complement strand
ACAAATTCGGCATGTTACGCATTTCGCTAGAGTCGCTCTATCGCATGAACCCTGAATGGATTTTGACGCAAGATCGCGCCACCTTAAGCACTTTTGAGCAAGATAGCCGCTACGCCGAACTGCACGCGGTGACCAATCACAAACTGATCCTCGCCCCTCAAGTGCCGTTCCGCTGGATTGATCGGCCACCGTCGTTTCTGCGGTTGCTGGCCGCGTATTGGTTGTATGATCGTCTCTATCCGGGGCATCATCGGTTTGATTTAGTGTCGATAACGCAAGAATTTATGCAACACTTCTTCAACAAAACACTGAACCCCGCCGAAGCCGGACACCTGCTCAACCCAAGTTAAACCGCTGTTTAAGCCATTACACGGGGCATTCATGAATATTGGCCTGACCTTACACATGGATGCCGATCACATCCCCGATCTGGTAGCCCGTTATCAAGAACACCTGTCGCTCGTCAAACAGGCCGAAGCCGTTGGCCTCTCGTGCATTTGGCTCACCGAGCATCATGGTCAGCCCGATAGCCCCACGCCTCGCCCTGAGCTTTTTATCGCCTTTGCCGCTGCCCAAACTGCGCGCATCCAATTTGGCACTGGAGCGCTGCTTTTGGGCCAGCGCTCGGCGTGGGAAATTGCGGAAATTATTGCCACGCTGGCGGTGCTGGCACCGAGGCGGATTAAAATTGGCCTCGCCAAGGGTGGCCCGTTTATCGCACATCAGCAGATTTGGGCTGAAAGCGAGCAACGCGGCGCGCGTTTTCTGGCCGCTTTGCCACAGCTAAACGGCTGGCTGCAAGGGCAAGCCATTCCCCTTCAGGCCGGCGCCGAGCCGATTGAATTGACCCCCTTCTCCGCAGCCTTGACTGAACTGCCGATCTATCTGGCCTCGCGCGCGCCGGAGGTCATCAAAGCTGCCGCGCAGTATGGCTATGGCCTGATGGTTGCCCAGTTCTGGCCGATTTCATCGATCACTGCCCTCATCGCTCAATACATCGCGCTCGCCGGCCACCCTCCGCGCCTGATGGTGAGCCGAGGCATTTATATGCATGATGACCCGATCATCGCGCGCCAGCGGGCACTGGCTCATATCGAGCAAGTCCGCAGCCGGAAAAAACGCGCCAAGCGCGGCACGTTGGATTTCTCACCTGAAACCACCGCCGCTACGCAAGCAGGATCACCAGCACCCATCACAGAAGATAATCTCGATCAATTTGCCCTGATTGGCCGCCCCCAAACCATCCGCAAACAGATTGAAATCTACCGTGCCTTGGGCATCTCCGATTTATCTTTGAGCCCCATGACCGACGACACCGCAGAGCGCGCCGATCAGATTTGCCGTATCGGCGAGCTGCTCGCTTCACACCCAAAGTCAACCCATGCGGCGTAAACCATTTATCTTTTTGGCGCTGTTGTTCGCGCTGAGCCTGTTTTTTATCCTCGGAGTAACCACGGGCCCCTTTCCCATGGGTTGGGACGATCTATTTCGGGTGCTCGCCCAAGGCCCGAATGCACCGGCCAATGTGCTGCAAACCATTATTTGGGAGGTTCGCCTACCGCATGTGATTGGTGCCATGCTGATTGGTGCGGCTTTGGCTCTTTCTGGCGCGGCTTATCAGGGCTTGTTCATCAACCCGCTCGTTAGCCCCGAAGTGCTGGGTGTACTGGCTGGTTCTGGATTTGGTGCGGCTTTGGGGCTGTCCTTAAGCGAGCATTTTGTGATCGTGCAATTAAGCTCGCTGCTCTTCGGCCTGCTTGCAGTTGGCCTCGCCGTACTGCTGGCCTGGCGGGTCGGCGAGGAGGATTCGCTGATCGTGCTGGTGCTTGCGGGGATGATTACCGCTGCCCTCTTCA
>DZCK01000199.1 GCA_022730245.1 Halothiobacillus neapolitanus | reverse complement strand
GGTTGGACCCATGATTGATCGTCCCGGGCACGTCAATTACTGGGGATATTGGGATACCGATGGCTTTGGATATCTGGGCTGGCTTGAACTGGCGCAGCGCATTGGTGCAAAACCGCTATATTGCACCAGTGCCGGGTTGCTGCACAGTGCCCAAACGATTCCCGGAACCAATCTCAATAAATACATACACGAGATGCTCACGGCCGTGGCATTCGCCAATGATCCCGTTGACAAACGTTTCGGCGCGCTGCGGGCCCAATGTGGGCACCCCGCACCCTTTTACCTCAAATACCTTGAAATTGGCAATGAAAACGGCGGGCCATCTTATAATCATAACTATCACGCCATGGCTTACGCACTGCACAAGGCCTTTCCGGGCGTCATTGCGATTGCTGATGGTTGGGGCGGCATTCCGTCCGGGCCATTAAGCATTGTTGATAAGCATTATTATCACAGCCGGCAATGGTTTTTGAGTCACGCCAGCCTATACAACCGTTATCCACGTGCGGAGCCGAAGATATTTGTCGGTGAGTATGCCGCCGTCGGACATACCCACGCCACATACGGTGACTTCCGATCCACGCTCGCTGATGCGGCTTTTATGATCGGCATGGAGCGAAATTGCGATGTGGTATCTCTGGCCTCTTACGGTGTAGCACTCGACAACGCCGGCGCGGTTCCGATTTGCATTAACCTTATTGAATTCAATGACAGAACCGCATTCGGTCGCAGTTCCTACTGGGTGCAATATCTATTTACCCACAACCAGCCTGCGGTGGTTTATCCCGCGTACGTGCAGCGGCAGGGTGCGATTATCAAAAATCTGAAAGCGCCCCGCTTGTTCGCGGACGCCGGCGTAACCGCCAACCGGCATGTGCTAATTATCAAGGTGGTTAATGCCTGCGGCCACGCTGTGTCGGCGGCGATCCATTTGCATGGATTAGCCGGTATTGCCGATACTGGCAAGGTTGTTACGCTCCATGAACGGAATCCGCTTTTTGACAACACGTTCAACCACCCGAACCGCGTGGTGCCAAAAACAACCTCTTTCGGCGGCTACGCCGATAGCTTCCGGTATACATTCCGCCGCTACTCCATAACTATTTTGCGGGTGCCCATTAACGGTACAGAGGGCCGTTGAACCGCTGGTCGCATGAACCTTGCAGCACGTGAACGAATTATGCCCTTACTCGCCGGGCAGCGCCTGTTTTGATCGCGGCTTTTTGGACCACGGCGGCTATCCGCTTGCTGACGCCACGGTTGAATACGCTCGGGGCGATATATTCCGGATGTTGATTCGATTGGGATAATCGTTGCGCCGGTTGCCATGATAAAAACCTTGCCGGCGGCTTCCTCCGGCATAATTTCCGGCAAGGACTTGCCAGTGTGAAGATAAGGGAATGCCTGGCCGCCGGTTTAGGGCCAGCCCTCTTTTTATTGGCAAAATGTCGTCAGGCTGGGGGCCAGAATGCGGCCTGCGTAACGTGTCCTGCATCAGGAGCAATGCTTGGCCGATCGCATCCCCGATGAAAGGACCTTACGTGCGAGAATCTCCATCTGGAATGCCGACCGCAATAATCGCACTAAAAACGTTAATTGGAAATTCCGCATGGCCGACGCCGGAATCAAACCCTGCCGATTATACCCGGAAATTCAAATGGAGTGAGGCATTAGGCCTGTTGTCGCTTGAGTTGGGCGTGGCAATTTTTTCGGGCAGCAGCACCGGACAAGCCCGGTGCTATATACGGGGAAAACTGCAGCGGGCGGTCCTCAACTGAAGTGTCGTATCGCATTTATTATGTCACTATACTCGCTACGGTGAAAACATGATAGTTTTGTTGTGGAATACTGGTGGCA
>DZCK01000080.1 GCA_022730245.1 Halothiobacillus neapolitanus | reverse complement strand
CGAGTGGGGGCGGTGGCGTGGGGTTCATGGCGCAAGTTCCGGATCGGTTTGACCAACCCAAGCGTGAATAAATAAGCCTGAGGCCAAAAGCTGGGTGCACACAACGGCAAGCATTTCCTGCTCATCAGTCGCGGAAATGAGCACACCTATCTGCCCCAGTAGTGATTGGAGTAGGGCGTGTTGGCGTTCTAACTGTTCGATGAGCGGCGAATCAACGGCGGGATGCGAAGGCAGGGTCACAATAAGCGGTTTCCGATAAGCTGCGAAAAATGGTTAACTCAAGCGCAAAATATTCTAATCAAGATAATCGAATCTAGAAGTAAATCAAATGTAAAAAATGTTAGCGTGACGCGGCTACTCTGCTGCCAACCGCCCCAGATAAGCGAACGGCTCGGAGTGAATGACTTTGAGTGAAGTTTTTAATTGCGTCAATGAGTGAACCTATGACTGAGCCTCTGAATGTACCCCCGAATGCACCCCTGAATGAACAGCGCCTATCGCCCCAAGATAATCCGCCCAATGAGCAGCGTGATGAGCGCACTGAACTCTTGATTGGCGCATCGGGCATGGCGCGGTTGCGTGCGGCGCGGGTGCTTGTGGCTGGGCTTGGCGGGGTGGGTGGTGCCTGCGCGGAATCTTTGGTGCGCGCAGGGGTGGGTGTGGTGTATTTGCTGGATCACGATAATTTTGGCGCGTCCAATTTGAATCGGCAGCTATTGTGTACACAGGCGGTGATCGGCCAAGGTAAGGCCGAGGTGGCGGTGGCGCGGTTTTTGGCCATTCGTGATGATGTTAAAACCGTGCCTTTGCCGTATTTTTTACAAGAATCGATGGTGGATGATTTGCTCAATCAGTACCCCATGGATGCGATTGCCGATTGTATTGATTCGATCGGTGTGAAGGCGGTGCTGCTCGCGCAGGCGCGGGCGCGGGGGATTGCCACCATGACGGCATTAGGTGCGGGCAATCGCTTAGATGTGCGCGCGGTACGGGTCGGCACGCTGGCCGAGGTGCAGGGTTGTGGTTTGGCGCGGGTGCTGCGCTCGCGCTTGCGCCGCTTGAATTGCGCGTTGGATTTTCCGGCGGTGTATTCCACCGAGTTACCGCAAAAGCCCGCACCGCATGTGGCCAATGATTCGGGGGTTCGCCCGCGTGCGGTCAATGGCACGATAAGCTATATGCCGAATGTGTTTGGCCATATGGTGGCGGGGGAAATTATTCGCGGTTTGCTGGCAAACTCACCTGCGGGCGGGGGCTAAAGAGCTGAGTCGCTGCCCAGCAAGTGATGTATTTTAAGTTTTTTTCGCAGGGTGCTGCGGTTGATGCCTAAGCACTCGGCCGCGCGCGATTGATTGTGATCGCAGCGCGCCATGGCCGTTTCAAGCAAGGGGCGCTCAATTTGGGCAATCACAAGGTCGTATAAATTGTTGGGCTGATCGCCTTCAAGCGTTTCCCATAGGGCATCTAGCGCGGCGCGAACGGCTTGTTGAATGGGGTTGTCATCAAAGGTGTTATCGGTATTCACGCACAGCCATTGCCCCGGTGTGCTGTCGGGTTCTTTGGTTGAATTTGCTTTAATATTATGATTCGTAAGCATTTTTATCTGGCCGACAGGTGGGGTTTAATGCGGCAGCTTTCGCGGCTAACCAGTCTCGTTGCTGTGCTTGCAGGGTGAGTTGATTAAATGCGGCGCGCTCTGTGTCATCAATCATTAATGCGTGAGCATACCAGCCCAAATGCTTGCGCGTGATTCGAATTCCTAATGCTTCACCATAATGTTGATAAATTTTTTCAAATTGTTGCTGCACAATCGTGAATTGCTCGACACGGGTGGGGGCGGTGTACTGGCTTTGCCCCATGAGTTCGGCTTTTAATGCGGCGAAAAGCCAGGGCTGGCCAAACGCACCCCGCCCAATCATGATGCCGGCGGCGTTGGTGTGGGCTAAAACCGCGCGGGCTTTTTCAGGGGTGGTGATGTCGCCATTGGCGAATACGGGCAGACGCACGGCGGCCACCACGTCGGCGATGGTGTCGTATTCGGCTTCACCCTCGTATTTATCCGCGCGGGTGCGGCCATGCACGGAAAGCAGGGCGAGGCCTGCGTTTTCAGCAAGGCGGGCAATGATCGGCGCATTGCGATTATCTCGATCGGAACCGGTGCGCATTTTTAATGAAATGGGGCAATCCACCGCCGCGACCAACGCATCGAGTAGCCGGGCGATGGTATCGGGTTCCGCCATGAGCGCAGAACCGGCCGCTTTTTTGCAAACTTTTTTGGCCGGGCAACCCAAGTTCAAATCAATGAGTTGTGCGCCTTGCGCCACGGCACTGCGGGCGGCTATCGCCAGTTCTGCCGGGTCGTTGCCCAAAAGCTGCACCGCACGGGGCTCGGGATCGGTTAAGTCAATTTGGCGCAGGCGACTTTTGGCGCTGTCTTGTAATTCGGGCTTGGCGCTCATCATTTCGGTGATGACTAAGCCTGCGCCGAACGCATGGCACAGTTGACGAAAGGGGCGATCGGATACGCCGGCCATGGGTGCGAGCGCTATGGGCGTATCAATGCAGACAGCCTGCCCCGCCCGCCCGAATAGGGTAATGGGTGCTAGGGGCGCGGTGGGCATTAGTCCCACCCGTTGATGGGCGGGTGGGCGGGGTTCCTGTGGTATTGCAGCAGGCTTTTAAACACGTTGGGGTCTTTGGCATAGGTGAGCTCGCCCGCCCGGGGAAAGCACTGATCTTTTAGCCGCGATAGCCAAAAACGTAAGGCGGCGGCACGCAGCAAAAGCGGCCAAGCGGCGTGTTCATCTAGATTAAGTGCCCGCACGGATTGATAGCCGTGCATCAGGGCTTCGGCCCGTGCGCGATTGAGTTGGTGGTTATCCTCGCGGCACCAATCGTTAACGGTGACGGCTAAATCGTAGGCAAGGGCATCATTGCAGGCATAGTAAAAATCAATAATGCCGCTGAGTTGGCCGTGTTCAAATAAGGCGTTATCGCGGAATAAATCGGCGTGAATGGCGCCTTGTGGCAAGTGGCTGCGGGGGCTTGCTGCTTGAGCGGCCAGCTCATCTTTTAATAGCGCGGCGTCTTCTGGCTTAAGGTGGCAGGCGAGTTGGTCTTGAATGGCCATCGCCCAAGGCAGTGCGCGATCGGGCGCGCGATAACCACTAAAATTGATGCTTACCGTGTGCATTTTCCCCAAAGCGGTGCCCATTAAGCGACAGGTTTCAACGCTCGGGGTTTCGATAGAATGCCCGCTAAGGCGCGCGACCAGCGCCGCAGGCTTGCCATTGAGCGTGTTTAAGTACGAGCCGTTCCGAGCGCAGAGCGGATGGGCGGTGGGAATGCCCTGCTCGGCTAAATAGGCCATTAAATCTAAAAAATAGGGCAGCTCATCGGGCTGGTGGTGCTCAAATAAGGTCAGCACATATTGCGCCTGATCGGTCGTGACAAAATAATTGGTGTTCTCGATGCCTGCGGCAATGCCGGCAAAGGATTGCAGTGTGCCGCAATCAAAGGATTTTAAAAATTCAATCAGTTGGTGCTCGTGCACGGGGGTAAAAACCGACATGGGGTTTGTTCCGATTTCAAAAGGGGTTCAGGGGGTAATTTAGGCAAGTAGGCATCGGGTGCGCGCTTAAGTTATAAGTCGAGCAGTTTCTTTTGCTCTTCTGCCGTGGCGCCCAAATCTCGGTTGCGGTAGAAGTCAAAAATGGTATTCAGCACGGTTTGCGGTTCATCACACAGGGTGATTAGATCCATGTCGGTGGCGCTGATGGTGCCGGCGGGCAATAACGTGTCGGTAAACCAGTGCAGTAACCCTTGCCAAAACTCGGTGCCCACCAAAATAATCGGGATGCGGCGAGATTTGCCGGTTTGTACCAGCGTTAAAATTTCAGCCATTTCATCTAAGGTGCCAAAGCCGCCGGGCATGACGACATACGCAGAGGCATGTTTAACAAACATGACCTTGCGGGCAAAAAAGTGTTGAAAATGCAGGGAAATATCTTGATATGGATTATCGTGCTGCTCGTGCGGTAGTGTGATGTTGAGCCCCACGCTCGGCGCGCCGCCTTCTTTGGCGCCTTTGTTGGCGGCCTCCATGATGCCAGGACCCCCACCTGAGATTACCGCAAAGCCACCATTTGAGAGCAGGCGGGCAATTTCAACCGTCATTAAATAATGCGGGTGATCGGGCGCGAAGCGAGCCGAGCCAAAAATCGTGACGGCCGGCTCAATGCTGGCCAAGGTTTCGTAGCCTTGGACGAACTCGGCCATAATCTGAAAAATTTTCCAAGATTCATGGCTCAAACGCTCGCTTTTATCGAGGCGGGAGGGGTGGTTGGGGATTTTTGGGCTCATGCGTGGGCTGTGCGTCTTAAAAGGTGATAGACAAAAGGTGATAAACAAGGGGCGCCGTGGAACAGGGTTGGCGCGCTATGGGGCGCTTCCTTTCAGCCCCTTTCAAATGGCTTGTGGCATAGTACCGACCTTCTCGCTAAATTTCGATGCTGCCATGAATGATTTATTTGCCATTGCCCCCCCAACGCCTGCTGCCCCAGCCGATTCGCCGCTTATTTTAGTGGATGGCAGCTCGTTTTTATTTCGGGCATTTCATGCCTTGCCGCCTTTAACTGCGCCCGATGGCACGCCGACAGGTGCTATGCACGGCGTGGTGAATATGCTTTTAAAGCTCAAGCGAGAAGAAAACCCCACGCATATGGCGGTGGTGTTTGATGCGCCGGGTCCTACTTTTCGCGATGAGATTTATCCCGACTATAAAGCCCAGCGCCCGCCGCTACCCGATGAGTTGCGGGTGCAAATAGCGCCGGTACATGCGTTGGTGCAAGCCTTAGGCTTTCCTTTTTTGTGCATTGCAGGGGTTGAGGCCGATGATGTGATTGGCACGCTGATGCATCAAGCAAGGCTTGCCGGCGCGCCGGTTTTGGTGGCTACAGCCGATAAAGATTTTGCTCAGCTGGTAACGGAACACATTCGCCTCGTTAATACCATGACGAACACGGTGTGGGATGACGCAGCGATTGCAGCGAAATATGGCATCACCGCCGCCCAATTTATTGATTATTTAACGTTAGTGGGCGATAACGCGGATAACATTCCCGGTGTGCCTGGGTGTGGGGCAAAAACCGCGGCCAAATGGTTGAATGAATGGGGCACGCTGGATAATCTCATCGCGCATGCCGATGAGGTGAAGGGCAAAGTAGGGGAATCTTTGCGCGCCGCGCGGGCATTTTTACCCACGGCGCGCGCGCTTGTGACCATTCGCACCGATTGCGATTTGCCGGTTAAAGCGGCCGATTTGGTGCTGCAGGCGCCGGATGTCGATAAGGTCACAGCGCTGGCGGAGCGCTATGGGCTCAATACCCTGCGCCGGCAATTCGGCGAGATCAAAACCAAGCCTCAGCCGAACGTGTCGGCATTGCCAGCCGAGGCGGATTTGGGCATTAATCCCCCGCCATCCGCGCCCAGAGGTGCGTTGGCGCTCAATGATACGACCAACTTTGATACCGTGCTCACACAGGCGGATTGGGCGCGCTGGCAGGCAAAAATTTTAGCAGCGGATCTTGTCGCCTTTGATACCGAAACCGATGGCTTAGATTTATTCACCGCACGCATCGTTGGGATTAGTGTGGCGGTTACCTTAGGCGAGGCGGCCTATATTCCGTTCACGCATGATTATCCGGATGCGCCCGATCAATTAAACCGCGAGATGGTGCTGGCCACCCTAAAGCCTTGGTTAGAAGACGTGACGCGCCCTAAAATTTTGCAAAACGCCAAATTTGATACCCACATCCTGGCCAATCACGGCATCACCTTGCGGGGCGCGCGGTTCGATACGATGCTCGAATCGTATGTGCTGGATTCCACGGCGACGCGTCATGATATGGATTCGCTCGCGGCCAAATATTTAGGCCGAACCACCATCACCTTTGAAGACATTGCGGGCAAAGGCGCCAAAATGTTGCGATTTAATCAAATTGCCTTAGCGCAAGCGGCGCCTTATGCGGCAGAAGATGCGGATGTAACCCTGCAACTGCATGAGCGGTTGTGGGCGCGGTTACAGGCCGCCCCCCAATTAGCCGAGGTGTACACCACAATAGAGCAACCGCTGGTTGAGGTGCTGGTGGCGATGGAGCGCGCTGGCGTGCGGGTAGACCCCGAGGTGCTCGCCATCCAAGGTGTGGCGATTACGGATCGGATTGCGGCGGTAGAGCAAGCGGCCTATGCGGCGGCGGGCAAACCCTTTAATTTAGGCTCAACCAAGCAGCTTAAAGAATTACTGTTTGATGAGTTAAAGCTGCCCGTGGGTAAAAAAACCCCAAAGGGCGAGCCTTCCACCGATGAAGAAGCCTTGACTGAATTGGTTGAAAGCCACCCGCTGCCCGCCCTGATTTTAGATTATCGGGGCTTAAGCAAGCTTAAATCCACCTATATCGACCGCCTGCCGGAAGAGATTCACCCCCAAACCGGACGGGTACACAGTGCGTTTCATCAAGCGGTCACGGCCACGGGGCGCTTATCATCGGCCAATCCGAACTTGCAAAATATCCCCATTCGCAGTGAAGAGGGGCGGCGCATTCGGCAAGCCTTTGTGGCCGAGGCAGGGTTTATGCTTATCGCCGCCGATTACTCGCAAATTGAGCTGCGAATTATGGCGCATCTCTCCGGCGACGCGCGTTTATGCACCGCCTTCGCGCAAGGGGAAGATGTGCACCGCGCCACCGCCGCCGAGGTGTTTAATGTGGCATTACCGGCGGTAACCGGCGATCAGCGGCGCGCGGCCAAGGCAATTAATTTCGGTTTAATTTACGGTATGTCGGCCTTTGGGTTGGCAAAGCAGCTCGGAATCGGGCGGGGTGAGGCGCAGGCCTATATTGATATGTATTTTGCGCGTTACCCGGGCGTGGCGGCGTATATGGAACGGATGCGGCAATTGGCAAAGCAGCAAGGGTATGTTGAAACGGTGTTCGGGCGGCGGTTGTATTTGCCCGAAATCCATAGCCGCAATGGGCAGCGCCGCCAATATGCCGAGCGCACCGCCATTAATGCGCCCATGCAAGGGAGCGCCGCCGATTTAATTAAAATCGCGATGATTCGCCTGCACGCGCGGCTGGTGGTGACGGGGCAGGCGCGGATGATTTTGCAAGTGCACGATGAACTGATTTTTGAGGTGCCCGAGCAGAGCGCACCAGATTTGGCTTTGGTCATTCAACATGAAATGCAACAGGCAGCCAAGCTGAATGTGCCTTTGGAGGTTGGGGTGGGCATGGGCCAAAGTTGGGCGCAAGCCCACTGAGAGCCGCTGTTTAATAGGTTGTTATTGCCTAAAGGCCTATTTTTTTCAGTTCCATTAAATCGGGCACATCATAGGTGTGCGGTGTGCCGTCCATAAATAGGCCATCCCAGTAATCTTCATTGTGCGCAGGATCAAACACAAAGCCTTGAATATCCATGCGCACATCGAATTTTTTGAGTTGAACTAATTGCGCTTGGGTTTCAACCCCTTCAATCACAATCGCCAATTCCAGCGATTGCGCCATGGCCAGAATCGAGTTAATTAACTTGCGAGAGTCTTGATTGTCGCTAATTAAATCAACAAACTTTTTATCAATTTTTATTTTAGAAATAGGCAATTGGCTTAAATAAGCTAAAGAAGAATAACCGGTGCCAAAATCATCAATGGCGATGGTAAACCCTTGCATGGCAAGGCGGTGCAACTGGTCTGTCATCAAACTTGGATCACTGCCAAAACTGCTTTCTGTGATTTCTAGGGTGATTAGGGATAAGGGCAGGCCAGATGATTTGGCAATATCAACCAGGCGTTCATCAATTTTGTCGATGAGCAGCAGCTTGGGTGGCAAATTGAGTGACAGATGATAGGTTTCATTCGTTTGACGCTGCCATTCGCGAATATGTTTACAGCCCTCGGTAAAGGCAAATTCGGTAAAGCGCACGATGAGATCGGACTCTTCGGCCAGTGGGATAAATTCGGATGGGGCGATCCACTCACCCCCGTGACGCCAGCGCATCAACACCTCAAACCCCACGATGTTGCCATTGGTGAGCGAGACTTGGGGTTGGTAGGCTAGGCGTAACTCTCGGTTGCCTATGGCTTTTTCGAGTGCTTGCTTAAGCGTGAATCGGCGTTTGGCGCGATTTTGAATTTGCGTGCTGTGGGTAAACAGTTGATCCCCGCCTTGCGACTTGGCCATAGATAGCCCCACATCGTTACTTTTAAGTAAGTCTTCAAGGGTATCGCCATCGTTAGGGTAGAGGCTGGTACTGGCGCTGGCTTTCAGTTGAATTTGGTATTCGGCAATGTTAATCGGCTTTGATATGAGCGTTAGGGCTTGCTGTGCCAATTGGCGGGTTTGGGCTTCGAGTTGATCGGGCGCTTCTGATCGGCTCAAATAAAATGCAAATTCATCGCCGCCCACGCGCGAGAGCGTGGCGTTTGGTTCTGCTAGTTGGCTGAGGCGCGCGCCAATTTCTTTTAA
>DZCK01000079.1 GCA_022730245.1 Halothiobacillus neapolitanus | reverse complement strand
CACGCGCTCATTAACCGAGGGATCGGCCAAATTTTGGGCTAGGTGATTAGCCTCTTCTGCATTATTGGCCAAGCGCGCAGAGATTAAGGTTGATATATCGCGCTGATCGAGATGCTCGTGGCGTAAGGCGGCACCAATCAGGGAATAACACCGCAAGCTTGCACGCGCATCCGAGGCGGGAACCGTTAACAGATGATCGATTCGCTGCGCTTGGTGCGCGACACATTCGTCATCCCACCAAGCGGATAAGGCTTCGGCGGCCGGCATGGCGACCGAGGCGTGCGCATTGTGTTGATTCGTCATAGGGTTCCCCTTGAAATAAGTCGGGTTCAAGCGCCAGTGTGTGTTAATCCAACAACGGTTTTATTCGTTCTTCGACCGCTTCGCGCGCTCTAAAAATTCGTGATCGCACCGTACCAATGGGGCAGCTCATTACAACCGCAATATCTTCATAGCTCAGGCCTTCCATTTCACGCAATGTGAGTGCGGTTCGCAAATCTTCAGGGAGCGCACTAATGGCCGCTCGGATTTCTTGTTCTAGCTCCTGCGAGGCGGCCATATCTTCGGGCGTTGCGTGATCGCGCAAGGCTTCTGGCTCTGGTAATGGTTCATCTGACTCATCGCCGCCGCCAGAGTTCAGTGAGACGGAATATCCTTCACGCGCGGTGGCCACCAGCTGATTTTTAGCGGTGTTCACGGCAATGCGATAAAGCCAAGTATAAAAAGCGCTTTCGCCCCGAAAATTAGCCAGCGCGCGGTAGGCTTTAATAAAGGCTTCTTGAGCTAAATCAAAGGCTTGATCGGGATCGCGCACAAAGCGCCCAACCAAGCGCAGTACGCGATGCTGATATTTAAGCACCAGTAAATCAAACGCGCGCCGATCACCTTGCTGCGCGCGCAACACCAATTGTTGATCGTTTGGCTGTTCTTTCGATAGATCGACAGAGCGCATCGCAGCGGATGCGGTCGTTTCAGTGGCCATAGAGCCTCATGCACTTCGGCCTTGCGGCAGGTTCATATAAATCATATTCAAATTAACTAACGCGCTATTTTATGGTCACCCGACGCACCATAAAACATCTTATGGGCTCATCGAGGCTTCTAAACAAGCCTGATTTTGCCGATTTTGATGGTAAATAGCCATGCCCATTCACGAATATGCAACAAATTAATCCATCCCAGATACGGCTATCGTGCAGCCATAACCATCCAGAAGTAAAATCCAACCATCGCACCACTCGGCGGCAACCGCGCGAACCCAAGTATACTCTGCGTTGATTTTAGCCCGCCCCACCCATTGAAAGCTGAACCTTATGCCGAATTACCCCCACCCATCCTCATTTGATGTGCTCATTATTGGATCAGGTGCCGCTGGTTTAAGTGCCGCGCTTCGGTTGCCCCCAAAAACGTCAGTTTTAATACTGAGCAAAAGTTCGATTAGCGCGGGCAGTACGCCATGGGCGCAGGGGGGTATTGCAGCGGCGCTAGGCGGCATCGAGGATATTGAGCAACATATTCAGGATACGATTCGCGCAGGCAACGAGCTACCCGATCCTGCGGTCGTGGAGCGCGTTGTTGAAGCGGGCGCCGAGCAAATCGATTGGCTTTTATCGCTCGGCATGCCTTTTTCCGGCGAGCCCAATCATCTGCACTTAACCCGAGAAGGCGGCCACGGTGTCCGCCGCGTAGCACATGCCGCCGATCACACCGGCCGCACATTAATGGAAACGCTGCTTGATGCCGTGCAAGCGCGGCCAAATATTACGGTGCAAGAGCACCAAATCGCGGTTGATTTAATTACCACGCATCGGCTGGGCGCCACTCATGAGCCCAATCGTTGCCTTGGCGCTTATGTGTTGGATTTAACCTCGGACACGGTCAATACCCTATGCGCCAATCACGTTATTTTAGCCACCGGTGGTGCGGCCAAAGCCTACCTCTACACCACCAATCCCGATGGCTCGACCGGTGATGGCATTGCCATGGGCTGGCGCGCCGGTTGCCGGGTCGCCAATATGGAGTTCATGCAGTTTCACCCCACTTGCCTTTTTGAACCGCGCGCCAAGTCTTTTTTGATTAGCGAAGCGGTGCGTGGTGAAGGCGGCGTGCTGCTGCTCCCTGACGGCACTCGATTCATGCAGAATTATCACCCCGATGCTGAGCTTGCCCCACGCGATGTGGTCGCCCGCGCGATTGATTCCGAGATGAAACGGCTCGGAATCGACTGCGTGTATTTAGATATCAGCTTCAAAGGCCGCGCGTTTATCGAGGAACATTTCCCGATGATTCACGCCCGCTGCCTGCAATACGGCTACGACATGACGAGCCAACCGCTCCCCGTGGTGCCCGCCGCGCATTACACCTGTGGCGGCATCATGGTCGATGAACATGGCCACACCGACATCCCCGGCCTGTATGCCATAGGCGAAACTAGCCACACCGGGCTGCACGGTGCGAATCGACTCGCCAGTAATTCCTTGCTGGAATGTTTGGTGTATGGGCAAGCCGCAGCAGAACATATCAAGGCACAAGCGGTGCGTGAAACCCAGCCTCCGCCCCATGAAGTAACCGTGCCCGATTGGGATGATAGCCAAGTCACCGATGCCGATGAGGCCGTCATCGTGACGCACAATTGGGATGAATTACGGCGCGCCCTATGGGATTACGTGGGTATTGTGCGCACCACCAAACGCCTGCAACGCGCCAAGCACCGTATCGCACTGCTGCGCCGAGAAATTCAAGATTATTACGCGCATTTTCGGGTCAGCAATAATTTGATTGAGCTGCGAAATTTGGTCGATGTGGCCGATTTGATCGTGCGCTCAGCCCTCGCCCGCCATGAAAGCCGTGGCTTGCACTACACCCGCGATTTCCCCGAGAGCGACCCTGCGCTGGCGCACGTTAACACCATCTGCGCACCGCAATTAATCGAACAGCCAATGGATGAAACATACAGCCCCACGCCCCCAAAGCCATCACATGAAAACCATAAGCATGAAACAAGATAATAATTAGATAATATAATTAACTTGTAAGAATATAGAAATATATGACAGCCAATATGCGCCCTGCCTAGGAATCAATACGATTTAACTTAGATCAGGAGCCCATATTATGTTGCGCAAAACCGCCGTCGCTGTTTCAGCGGCCTTGTTCACCCTCTCTCTCGCCGCCTGCAATAGCAGCAGCGATACCACCGCCACCGCATTGGGTTCAACCGTAGGCGTTACCGCCAGCGCCGATAACTTGAAAACCGTTACCCCAATCAAGCATGTTGTTGTGATTTACAACGAAAACGTCTCGTTCGATCACTACTTTGGCACCTACCCCGATGCCACAAATCCCGCCGGCGAACCTGCCTTCACGGCAAAACCGGGCACACCGACTGTTAATACAATCCAAACGCCTAATCCTAAGCCCGCCAATAATTTACAATCTGAAAACGGCAATTTTACCAACACCCAAAACGGCACCGATGCGGCCAATCCTTATCGTTTAGATCGCAGCCAAGCGGCCACCGCCGATCAAAACCATGCCTACACAGCAGAGCAAATGGCCTACGATAACGGCCTCGCTGACCTGTTCCCACTCTATACGGGCAAAGGCACGGCAGGCGGCGCGGCTGAATTTGGCACCAAAGGCCAAGTGATGGGTTATTTCGATGGCAATACCGTGACCGCGCTATGGAACTATGCGCAAAATTACGCCATGAGCGATGCGGCCTACACCGATACCTACGGCCCCTCCACCCCCGGCGCCCTTGAAGTGGTTGCAGGCCAAACCAATGGCATGCAAATCATCAAAACCAGCAAAAAGCCCTTCACCACGGCGGCCTATTCGTATTATGTGAATGATGGCCAAGGCGGCTACACCATGATTAACGATGTGGACCCCGGCTTTGATGTGTGTTCAAGCCCGACCGATCAAGTGATGATGACCGGCAAAAACATCGGCGATTTACTCAATGCGGCCAACATTACCTGGGGCGGGTTTATGGGTGGCTTTAACCTGCAAACCGTGAATACCAATGGCACCACCGGTTGCAAACGCAGCACCGTATCGACGGTGGTGGGGGGCAAAGCCATGGGCGATTACATCCAGCATCACAACTGGTTCCAATATTACGCCTCCACCGCTAACCCCACGCATGCGCGGCCAAGTTCGGTCGCGGCGATTGGTTATTCTTACCAAGCCGATGGCAAAACCAAAGACCCCGCCAATCATGAATATGGCGCGCAAGATTTCATCGCAGCGGTTAAAGCGGGTAATTACCCCGCGGTATCTTATGTGAAAGCGCCCGCCTTCCAAGATGGCCATGCAGGCTATTCTGATCCCTTGGATGAGCAAACCTTCACGAGCAAAATCATCAACTTCTTAATGCAGCAGCCCGATTGGAAAAACACAGCGGTTATCGTGAGCTGGGATGATTCGGATGGCTGGTACGATCACGCCTACGCCAACCCCACCAACCCCTCGTTTGATGCCCAAGCCGATCAGCTCAACAGCGCGGGCCATTGCGGTACCGGCACGCCACTCAATGGCGTACAGGGCAAACCGGTGAATGGTCGTTGCGGCCCTGGCACGCGCATCCCCTTCTTGGTGATTTCACCTTATGCCAAAGTGAATTACGTAAGCCACACACCCATTTCTCAGGCCTCGGTAATTAAATTTATTGAAGACAACTGGTTGAGTGGTGCCCGCTTAAGTGGCGGTTCTTTTGATGCCACAGCCGGCTCGATTATGGACATGTTCAACTTTAGCAATGGAGGCAACACGCCAGCGGTCTATATAGATTCCAGCACCGGCGACATTATTCCCAATGCGCCCACCATTACCGCAGCCAGCTTAAAAAACTAAGCCCAACACGCCTTGTTTAAGTGCAAATAAACCCAAAGCCCACGCTTTGGGTTTTTATTTATAGCGAGAGTTTTTATGAACGCAAAAGCGCGTATCGCGATAGGCATGCTGATTATATTCTGTGCATTGACCGCCCTATTCGGCGGCTATGCCCTGATTACCTCGCCTATCTCGATACAAAATTGGATAAGCCAACCCTACACGAGCTTTGAGTTAGCCCAAGGTAAAAACCCGCACCCAACTCAGCTTATAGAACCCCCCAGCGCCCCGCTTTCGGCCATGGCGCAACTAGGGAAAAATTTATTTTTCGACCCGTCACTTTCCGGCTCAGGCAAACAATCCTGCGCCAGCTGCCATGATCCCCACAATGCCTACGGCCCACCGAACGGCAGCGGGCCTGTTATGTTGGGAGGGCCTACAGGGCACAGCTCGGGCGCGCGCGCCGTTCCTTCCTTACGGTATTTATACCGCCAACCACCGTTCACCATAGCCCCCGACCCCATGGGCGATAACGATACCGTGGTGAGCTTAAGTCAACAAATCGCCCAAGCAGAGCACGCCCAGCGCGCTCAGAAAAGCGTGCGCAACACCGCAGCCTCAGCCGCCAACCTCGTGCCTCAAGGGGGGTTATTTCTCGATGGCCGTGTCAATACCCTGCAAGAACAAGCCGATGGCCCCTTATTTAACCCCGTAGAAATGGATGCGGGCACCCCAGCGCGCGTTGCCAAAATTTTAGAAGCCGGCTCCCATGCCCCGCTTTTCCGCCAACTCTTTGGCCCTTCTGTATTCGATAACCCCAATCACACCGTCTCAGAGGCGATGTTTGCGATTGCCCGCTACCAAATCGAAGACCCAAGTTTTCACCCCTTCAGCAGCAAATATGATGCGTGGCTTGCCGGCAAAGCGCGCTTCACACCCACCGAACTGCGCGGCTATTTACTCTTTAACGATCCCAACAAAGGCAACTGTGCCGCCTGTCATTTATCGCAGCCCACGCCCAACCATCGCCCCCCCTTATTTACCGACACCCAATTTGAAGCCTTGGGTGTGCCGCGCAATGCCAAAATCCCCGCCAATCAAGACCCTGATTATTATGATTTAGGCTTATGCGGCCCCTACCGCACCGATTTGCACGATCAAACCCAATATTGCGGCCTGTTTATTACCCCGAGCCTGCGCAATGCGGCCACACGGCATGCATTTTTTCATAATGGCGTGTTTCATAATCTCACCGAGGTTATGGATTGGTATGTGAATCGCGACCTTCATCCCGAGCGTTTTTACCCTAAAGATAATCAAGGTAATGTAATTAAATACAACGACTTGCCTGAAAAATATCGCAAAAATGTCGATGCCTTTGATGCGCCATTTAATCGGCACCCCGGTGAGGCAGCCGCCCTAACCCCGCAAGAGCAAAGGCAAGTCATCGCATTTATTCAAACGCTCACCGATGCGGATGCCACAAACCAGCCCAAGGCAAGCCCAACCAATCACTAATCGAAGCATGCCGTTGCAACCATCGCCCCGAACGCGCTTAAGTTTGATCGAAATCGGGCATAAACACTTGCACACGGGCGCGTCACAGCCTAGGATTACACCAGTCTTCTCGGACGTGCGTCAGGTTGCTCTCAATCCCTTGAGCCTTAATCTGCGACTATGGGGGGCGCATCAAATGGGTCGTGTGCAGGTTCGCCTCGTCGAAAAGCCTTAAACCCATTGCGCGCCGCCCAGCTTGAACCCTCGGTTCAAGGTCGAAGAGCCGCCAACGGCGTTTTGGAAGACGCTTCAAACTTCGTGCTCATCATGAACAAACCCCTAAGCAAAACCCAACTTCGCCGCCAACTCAAGCAAGCCAGAAACGCGCTTACAGGGTTTCCAAGACACCAAAAACAACACCGCATTGCGCGGGCACTGCACTCTATTCCCGCCCTTTGCAACGCAAAGCGCATCGGCGCCTATTTGCCGTTTGATGGCGAGCCGGACTTGCTTTGCTATCTGATGCGTGCGCAGCATAAAATTTGGCTGCCGGTTATTCGCGCCGATTTACACCTCGATTTTCGCCCGAGCTTTTCCCTAAAGCCCGCCAATCGGCGCCCCGCATTGGCCTATCGCAATCGATTTGGCATTTGGGAATCGCTGCGCACGCCCACCCGCCGCGTGGCGCATTTAAATGCGTTATTAATTCCGCTGGTTGGGTTTGATCGAGCGGGCAATCGGCTGGGTATGGGGGCGGGGTTTTATGATCGCAGCCTCGCGGGCTTGCGCCGCCCAAAACCCCTGCTCATCGGCATTGCTTTTAGCGGCCAGGAAGTGGATCAACTGCCCGCTGACCCTTGGGATATTCCCTTGGATTACATCGTAACCGACCGAGAAATCATTAAAACACCGCGCTCATTGCGCGGATCCATTTAAGGAATAAAACCATGAACTATTGGCTAATGAAGTGTGAACCGACGATGTTTTCGATTGATGATCTGGCGCGCCAAAAGGTAGAGGGCTGGTATGGCATTCGCAACTATCAGGCGCGCAATATGATGCGTGATGCCATGCGCGTGGGCGATCAGGTGTTTTTTTATCATTCGAATGTCAAAGTGCCGGGGATTGTCGGCATCATGAACGTGTGCAGCGCGCCGTATCCTGACCCCACCCAATTTTTGCCAGAACATACATATTTTGATGCCAAATCGACACCCGAATCGCCCCGCTGGGTGCAGGTCGATGTGTGCTACGAGCGGCATTTAAGCCGCGTTATTACGCTCGAAGAGCTTAAAACCGATGCCAATCTTGAAGACCTCCCCTTGGTACGCCGAGGCAATCGCTTATCCATCATGCCCATCAGTGCCACCAGCTGGGTTGGCATTCTCGCGCGGGAAACACAAACACCCGCATCCGCTTGAGGTGCGATGGTTATCCCCAATCACCGGTGATATTTTGCCGCGATAAATATCTTACCCCTACGCGGCTGCGAGCCCTTTGCACGCAGCTAACCTAAAAATAAAAACCATATAAAACAATTGCTTGAATTTATAAAAACAAGCATCATCCCAATCTGTGGTTTTTTTAGCCACAACAGTAAGTCATTGATCCCGCACCCGTCTTAAGACATGCGTTTTAATCACCCACAGGATTATCCACAGAATTTGTGGATAATCGAACCCGCCGAGCGGCAGCCAAGCTAACCCCTTGATCGCTCAAATTCGGGAAAATAACGTGCCGCGTGAATCAGCGCGAAAAGAATACCGCCCCCAAGTTATCCACAGTTCGAATCGAATAACAAAGCGCCTTATCACGAGGCTACTCCGCAGACAAGCGCGGTGTACAATAATTTCAACATTGTAAAAAAACCTTTTTTAACAAAAGGTTAAAAAGCAGCCGCGTATTAATCAGAAAAATGGTGTTTTTTTAAGCATCAACGGCAAGCGCTTGATTCCACACTACAGAAGCCCGTTGGATGCCATCAACCCCCAGAGTTATCCCCAGTTTTTGTGGGTAACGCTTCAGGCGAGGAAAAGGTCAACCACGGGGTTATCGCTTTCATCCCAAAAAGGATAAGCCAGTTGCTCAAGGTAGCGATGAAATGCGGCCCGTTCCGATTGGGGCACCTGCACCCCAACCAACACGCGGCCATAATCTGCCCCGTGATTGCGATAATGAAACAGGCTGATA
>DZCK01000078.1:3363-8552 GCA_022730245.1 Halothiobacillus neapolitanus | reverse complement strand
ACCCTCGCCCAGCTAAATTTTCGCACCGATTCCTAAAGTCCGACAGGCTGCTAGCGCGTGGCTTAGAGCCGCATGCTGTGCGGCTAAGTTTCGGTACAGTTGAGCCGATTGGGTAAAATATTCGAGCTCATCGGGATTAAGCGGGCGTACCTTGCGGGCTGGCGCGCCTAAATACAAAAATCCCGATTCTAATCGTTTGCCCGGCGCGACAACGCTGCCTGCGCCAATGATAACGAACTCTTCAACCACGACATCATCCATCACAATCGAGCCCATGCCGACCAACACATGATCGCCTATGGTGCAGGCGTGTAGCGTGGCTCTGTGGCCCACAGTCACCCGGGCTCCCACGATGCAGGGTGTGCCTTCGGGGTGTTTGCTGCTGGGTTGATTGACGTGCACAATGACGCCATCTTGCAAATTGCTATCTTTGCCAATCCTGATGTAATTGACATCGCCACGGAGCACGGCCGTTGGCCAAATGGAAACCCCTTCAGCCAAATGAACAGCACCGATCACCACCGCTGAGGGATCTATCCACACATCAAAACCCAAGGTCGGGGATTGATCCCCAAAATTTCGTATCATTCTGTATTTCCAAATACGGTGCCTGAAAAGCAATTTAATCGTTCGCAGCGCGAATTTGCGATAGATGAACAGCGCGAAGTTTAGCCGATTGGGCACCCAATTGACCATTTAAACGACAGTGAGTACCGCCGTGCGCAGCAATTTTGCATTTTTGCGACAAAAAATGATCGCCTACAGTGAATTAACCCGATTGAACCGGCCCATCGGGATTTTGCTTTTGCTTTGGCCGACCTATTGGGCGCTTTGGGTGGCGGGGGCAGGGCAGCCGCAATGGGCGATTTTTATCATTTTTACGTTCGGGGTGGTTGTGATGCGCTCGGCGGGCTGCGTGATTAATGATTACGCTGATCGTAAAGTAGATGGTTTTGTTACCCGCACCCAGCATCGACCATTAATTACCGGCGCAGTGAAACCCAAAGAGGCTTTGGTGGTGTTTTTTGGCCTGCTCTTGGTTGCTTTCGTGCTGGTGATGCAACTTAATGGGTTCACGATTGCATTATCCCTTGTCGCTGTATTTTTGGCGGTGACTTATCCCTTAGGCAAACGCTGGCATCAGTTGCCCCAGTTGCAATTGGGGTTGGCGTTTGGTTGGGGGATTCCGATGGTCTTTGCCGCACAAACGGATTCTGTACCGCTGGTGGCTTGGATTTTATTTGCTGCAAATTTGTTATGGACTATCGCCTATGACACGCTCTACGCGATGGCTGATCGCGCCGATGATTTAAAAATTGGCGTTAAATCGACCGCTATTTTATTTGGGCGTTTTGATTTGCTTATCGTGAGCCTGTTATATGCTGCGGCGCTGGCGTGTTTGGGCGCGCTGGGCTGGGTTAGCCACTACCCGGCAGGGTATTACCTTGTTTTGACGCTGGCGGGCGTGCTGGCCGTTTTTATTGTACGCGGCGCGATAACCCGAACCCCCTCGGTCTGCATGCAGGCATTTAAACGTAACAATGGGTTTGGTGCGCTTATCATGCTGGCATTGATAGTGGCTCAGTGTTCAAACCTGTTTTAAGCCGCGCGCTTTTATTTAAGGCTGCTACTGATGAAAAAACACCCTGTTAATCATTCTGTTAGCTCATCTGTCCTGCTTTTGGCCGCCGGTGGTTCAGCTTTATGGCATACCCAAGCTGGGTTGGTGGCGTTGCAAGCCTTGAATGTCGCAGCAAGTTCCGGGCTTAGCGCTGAAGATGCGCAGCAGCGACTCAATCATTATGGCCGTAATAGTTTGCCCCAAGCCAAGCCGCGTGGCGCTTGGTTGCGCCTTGCGCTGCAATTTCACAACCCGTTAATTTATGTGTTGTTGGCGGCTGCGGCACTCACGTTCGGGCTTAAAGATTATGTCGATACCGGGGTTATTGTGGGCGTGGTGCTCATTAACGCCTTAATGGGTTTTATTCAGGAAGGCAAGGCTGAAAAAGCATTAGATGCCGTGAGCGCCCTGCTTGCTCACCGCGCCACGGTGCTGCGCGCGGGTGCGTGGCATCTGATCGATGCGGCATTACTGGTGCCGGGAGATATAGTTCAACTGGAGTCGGGCACCCGGGTGCCTGCCGATCTGCGTTTGTTGCGGGTTAAAAATTTGCGCGTGAATGAAGCGGCGCTCACAGGAGAATCGGTGCCGGTCGAAAAGCAGACCGAACCAGTGGCGCAGAGTGCCGCAATCGGTGATCGGCTCTGCATGGCTTATGCGGGCACGGTGGTCAGCTTTGGCCAAGCGCATGGGGTTGTAGTCAATACTGGGGTTAAAACTGAAATGGGGCACATCGGTGCGCTGGTACGCTCGGTGCCACCGCTGGCCACACCGCTCACGCGCAGGCTGAAACAGTTTGCTGAGCAAATCACGCTGTTGATTGTGATAGCGGGGCTTATCACGTTTCTTTATGGTTATTTTATCCGTCAGATGCCGATGCTGGATATCATCTTGGCGGTCGTCGGGTTGGCCGTAGCGGCTATCCCCGAGGGGTTGCCTGCGGTGGTGACCATTGTGCTCGCCATAGGTACCCGCGTGCTGGCGCGCAATAACGCCCTGATTCGCCGATTGCCCGCTGTTGAGACGCTCGGCTCGGTCACGGTTATTTGCTCGGATAAAACCGGCACCCTCACCAAAAATGAAATGACCGCCGTGCAGGTGTTGTTAACCGACCATACGCTGGGGGTGGAGGGCACCGGCTACGCACCTGAAGGTGGTTTTCATGAAAAGGGCGGCGCGGTTGATAGCACATCAAATGAGGCGCTGCACACGTTGGCTCGCTGTGCCCTGTTATGTAACGATGCGCAACTTCATTATTTAGAGGCAACTGGCTGGCAGCTCGTGGGCGACCCCACCGAAGGCGCATTGCTCACACTGGCCCATAAAGCGATCCCTAAGCCAGAGGCTGTTGCCGCAGCCCTGCCACGGCTCGATGAAATTCCGTTTGAGTCTGAACATCGCTTCATGGCAACCCTGCATCACGATTTGGCGGGGCACTATTTTGTATGGCTTAAAGGCGCGCCAGAACGCGTGCTCGATTTATGTATCAAAGAGGCCAATGGCGCGCCCATCAATCGTCCCGCTTGGGCAGCGCGTATAGAAGCGGCGGCTCGTGGTGGTCAGCGGATGCTCGCCTTAGCGCAGCGTGATATGCCGCCGGGCACAACGGCGCTTTCGATGGCGGATATGACCGCAGGTTTTACCTTGTTGGGCTTAGTTGGGTTAATTGATCCCCCGCGCGAGGAGGCTATTCTGGCGGTGGCCGAGTGCCTGCGGGCTGGCCTGCGCGTTAAAATGATTACGGGCGATCATGTCACCACGGCGGTAGCCATCGGGCAGCGTCTTGGGCTGCGCACAGATCACCCGCTGACCGGCGAAGCTATTCAAGCGATGGATGAGGCCACGCTAGGCGATGCCTGCCTTGCAACCGATATATTTGCCCGCGCCAGCCCCGAGCACAAGCTTCGCATTGTGGCGGCCTTGCAGGCAAAGGGTGAGCTTGTGGCCATGACGGGTGACGGCGTGAACGATGCCCCCGCTTTGAAGGCGGCTAATATTGGCGTGGCGATGGGGCAAAAGGGCACCGATGCCGCGCGTGCGGCGGCAGATTTAGTGCTCACGGATGATAATTTTGCGACCATAACCCGCGCGGTGCGAGCGGGGCGCGTTGTATTCGACAATATTAAAAAAACGCTGCTTTTTATGTTGCCCACCAACGGGGGGCAGGCCGGTGTGATTTTATTGGCTGTTTTTGCCGGTTTAACCCTGCCCATTACGGCAGGGCAAATTTTATGGGTGAATACCGTCACGGCGATTTCGCTTGCCTTGGCCTTAGCCTTTGAGCCGGCGGAACCCGGCGTGATGCATCGCCCGCCTCGCCGCCCGATGGCATCTTTAATCAGCCCGGCGCTGGCTCTTCGCGTGCTTTATGTGATTTTTTTACTGATTTTTGTAACGTTCGCTGTGTTTCAATGGGAACTGGCTCGCGGCAGCAGCATTGAGATCGCCCGCACGGCAGCGGTGAATATGCTGGTTTTTGGGGAGCTGGTTTACTTATTTAATGTGCGCAACTTTACCGCCCATGCCTTCACCCGAACTATTTTTTCGGGCAATCGGGTGGCGTTGGCCATGAGCTTGCTGCTCATCGGTTTGCAGCTGTTATTTACTTATGCGCCCCCTTTGCAACAGTTGTTTCATACGGCGGCGCTGGATATGACCTCATGGTTAGTTATTTTCGCTTTGGGGTTTGCTAAATTCCTCGCGGTAGAAGCTGAAAAAACCGTGCTAAGGCGTTTTAAAGTGCAAAATTTTTAGCATTAACTATGTTGATTTTATTAAATTAATTGAATAATTTGGCTTAAGTTATTCAATTATGACAAATTGATTAGCCAAACTTACTTTGCAATCTTGAGTAAATCCTTATACTTTTATTCAAGGCGGCGTGCACGATTGAGTGTGTCGTCGAAAGGGTTCGTTTTTTATTGGCAGTGTGGAGGAGATACAACATGCGTTTAGTGAAGACAGCGATGGCAGCAATTTTGGGTTTATCTGTTGTTGCAGGCGGCTTGGTTCAAGCCGATGCGATGTCGGATGCGATTAAATATCGCAAATCGATGATGGAAGTGACGGGCTACAACTTCAAAATGATGGCCGCGATGGTCAAAAAAGAAATGCCATTTGATAAAGCGCAATTCGAGAAAATGGCCTCAACCGTCCACACCATGAGTATGTTGACTCAAGACGGTTTCCCCAAAGGCTCAGATGGCTTGGCCGGTGATACCAATGCTAAAGACGAAGTTTGGAGCAAGCCTGCAGAATTCAATAAAGGTGTAGTGGCTTTTCAAAAAGCCTCTGCTGACTTGATGGTGGCTGCAAAATCGGGTGATATGACTTCGATTGGCCCCATGTTTAAAGAAACTGCCGGCACGTGCAAAAAATGCCACGATGGGTTCCGCTCAAAATCTGAGTAATCCCTCAGTTATTTGCAAGCTCATGGGCGCGCGCGCCCAGTGGTAATGCCCTAATAAATGCCAGTACGTTCAATCGTGACTGGCATTTTTTTAAGTTGCATTGCCCCTTGGGGGGCTTACCCTGGTTCATGACATCAGGTTCATGGCATCAGGTTCAT
>DZCK01000078.1:0-3263 GCA_022730245.1 Halothiobacillus neapolitanus | reverse complement strand
GCCGCACGATAGGTAAGCACCAGTGTATCGCGCCAGCCTTGCTGGCTTTCTAGAAGCGGCACGATGGGGGTGCTTTCGTGAATGACTCGGGTATCGTCCATCAGCAAAGCGCTAAAGGGCTGGGTGAGCGTAAAGCGCACGCCGTGATGGCCATCGAGTTCAAACACACGGGTTTCGCCCCCTTTGATCCCCTGACGCCCAATAAATACGACGGCGACAAAATCAACCCCATCGCGATGGGCGCCTTCTGGGGTGGGGCGGCCAACTCCGCCTTGGGTATCAATACGAAATTGATGCGCTTCTATATACCACTGTTGGGTCGGTTTAATTTGCGCAAACAATTGGCCGAGCCCCGTGAGCAAGGGGTTCCAGCATGCTAATTGGCTGAGTTCGGGCGATAGGGCTGCAAAATGACGCAGCATGCCCCCATGCAAAGCATTGTAGGCGGTGGGCTGCCAGTGGGGGCGGTAGGGCACTTCGATCAACGGGGGCGCGCCGGTTGAGGGCGAAAGGGGCTGAATAAAGCTGCCGTGGCGCCGCGCGCGATAATGGCCGCCATCTTTAAGGTATTGATCGGCGGGTAAATCATGCCACATAGGCAGCGCGGCGCGGCAGCTTTCTGTCTCTATGATGGCGCACGCAATTAGCTCCTCGGCGCTGGCAAGACAAAAGCCCTCGTGACGTAATCGGCTGGCAATATTCCATCCGTGTGGCAGTGGGGCGCCAAAACTTAAAGTGTCAAACTGCTGAGGGGTGTTGATTGCGGTGGTCATGGTGGGTTACTTCTTTTTAACCGTGTTTTTAGGGTAGGTTTTAATTCGTATAAAACCCGAGCGCTTTAATACAAACCTCAGCCGTAAAGGCGCGCCCGATGGCGACAATGGCCAGCGTTTTTAATCGGTTAGGCTTCAACGTGGCTTGCGTTTTGTAGGGGGTAAATTCATTAAAAGGGAGATAAAAACGTTGCCATGTGGGGCTTGTTTCCAATGGGTGACGAAACGATTGCTAAGGCAGCCACAATTGATGCGTGCGTAAGTGCACATTATAGATTTCATGATTTCCCCACGCATCAAGAAACACACCGGTATAGGCGCTGGCATCAAAAGCGGATTCAAAGGGCCATTTCATTTGGATAAAGCCGCCGCGATTATCCAATGAAACTTGGCCCGATAAGCACGTGCAGGCGGTATTTTCGATAAGCCTTGGCTTAATTTCGCCCACTGAAACCCCGCCCATGACGCGGTCATCTGCCGAGCGCCAATGCGCGTTTGCTTCGGTTGAATCGTGAAAGAGCGGGTGGTGTTGGAGGGTCATGCGTGTGCTTCCTCTTGTTGTAGCGCCCATAATTTGGCGTAAACCCCGCCAGCGGCTAAGAGCTGGCGGTGATGACCGCGCTCGACAATTTGCCCTTGCTCCATCACCAAAATTTGGTCGGCATCCACAATGGTTGAAAGCCTATGCGCGATGGTCAGTGTGCTGCGGTTTTTAGCGATTTCTTTGAGTTCGGCCTGAATAATTTTTTCGGTTTGGGTATCGAGCGCCGAGGTGGCTTCATCCAAAATTAAAATTCGCGGATTTTTTAACACGGTGCGGGCGATTGCCACCCGTTGTTTCTCGCCGCCGGAGAGTTTTAAACCCCGCTCGCCCACGGTGGTATCCCAGCCCTCGGGTAGGGATTCGATAAAATGCAAAATATGCGCCGCGCGCGCCGCTTCGATGACCTCATCTCGGCTGGCATCGGGGCGGCCATAGGCAATGTTGAAGTAAATGCTGTTATTAAACAACACAGTATCTTGCGGCACGATGCCAATAGCGGCGCGTAAACTCGATTGGGTGACGTGGCGAATATCTTGCCCATCGATGCTGATGTGGCCGCTGTTGACTTCAAAAAACCGATATAACAGCCGAGCGAGCGTGGATTTTCCCGCGCCGCTGGTGCCCACCACGGCCACGTTATGGCCGGCGGGGATGTCAAAACTCACGCCCCGCAATATTTGGCGGTTGGTCTCGTAACCAAATTGAATCGCTTGAAATGCTACCGCGCCGCCCCGCACGATTAATGCCTTGGCATCGGGCGCATCAGAAATTTCACGATGCACGTTGAGCAAATCAAACAGGCGTTCAATATCAGTTAATGATTGTTTAATTTGCCGATACATCACGCCTAAAAAATTGAGCGGAATAAACATCTGGATCAAAAAGGCGTTAATCATGACCAAATCACCCACGGTGAGCTTGCCCGATACCACCCCACGGGACGCCAAGATCAGCATGAGTGTCATGCCGATGGCAATCACGAAGGCTTGCGCGGCATTCAGCACCCCGACTGAGGTTTGGTTTTTAACGGCGGCGACTTCCCATTTTTGCAGGCTGGCATCATAACGGGTGGCCTCGTAGGCCTCGTTGCCGAAGTATTTCACCGTTTCATAATTGAGCAAGCTGTCAATGGCTCGGGTGTTGGCTTGAGAGTCCATCTCGTTCATTTGGCGGCGCAGCTTGGTTCGCCATTCGGTAATGCTGATGGTGAGCGTGATGTAAATCACCACAATCACTAAGGTAATGGCCGCAAATTGCCAATCAAACTGGCTAAACAAAATGCCGGCCACCAAGGCAATTTCAATTAGGGTGGGCAGCACCGAAAAGAGCGTCATTTGAATCAAGGACGATATGCCGTTGGCACCGCGCTCAATATCGCGCGTTACCCCGCCGGTTTGTCGGCTTAAATGAAAACGCAGCGATAGGGTATGCAGATGCTTAAATACCTCAAGCCCCACCCGTCGCACCGCCCGCTGCGTGACTTTAGCGAACACAATATCCCGCATATCGGCAAAAACGGTGCTGGCCAAGCGCAGCAAGCCATAACCAAATAGCAAGGCCAGCGGTACCACAAGCAATGCTTTGGGCTGGTTTAAATTATCGACAATGTGTTTAAGCACAATCGGAATGGCGACAATGGCCAGTTTCGCACCGATAAGAAAGCTCAGCGCGATAACCACCCGCCACTTAAACTCCCACAAGTAGGGGAGAAGTAAGCGCAGAGTGCGCCAATCGGCTGAACCGGGCGGGCTGGAATCTGAACCAAAGTGACGCATAATTTCTCGACTGATTTTAAGTAAACGGTAAGTTTAGTTAAATATTCCGCTGTTGGGGAATTAGATTCGTTAGTTGGCCATGTTGGCGCGTAATTTTCCATCGGGCGGCTCTTTTGCCGCATTGAATAAGGGCGGTAATCGCTCTATCATCTGGCTTTATTTAGTTCGTAT
>DZCK01000077.1 GCA_022730245.1 Halothiobacillus neapolitanus | reverse complement strand
CCGTGCTTAATTTACCCCCCCACCCCAACCCTCCCCCATAAAGGGGGAGGGAGCGAAGAAACCGACTCGTCGGGGCGTGTTGCCCCACGATCTTGGGCGGAGGCATGTTTCCCCACGATCTTGGGCGGAGGCATGTTGCCCCACAACCTTGGGCGGGGGCTTTTTTAGCCCCTCCCCCCTTGTGGGGGAGGGGTTGGGGTGGGGGGTAGGGTAGAAGGGATTGGGCGGTAGGGTTAAGCCGGTGGGCTTTCGAGCAGGTTTAGTAAACCGGCTTCATCGAGCACGGGCACGCCCAAGGTTTGGGCTTTGGCGAGTTTTGAGCCGGCGGCTTCGCCTGCAATCACGGCGGTGGTTTTGGCGGAGACGCTGCTGCTGGTTTTGGCACCCAATGCCTGCAGGCGCGCGGCAGCTTCCTCGCGCGTTAGCGTGCTTAACGTGCCGGTGAGCACATAGGTGTGGCCTGTTAGGGGCAAGGTGGCCGCTTTTGGCGCGGGCGGTGGCCAATGCACACCCGCATCAATGAGGTTGTTCATCACCTCGATATTGTGCGGTTGGCGCAAAAACGTGTGCACATGCTGGGCGACGATGGGACCGACATCCGGCACGGTTTGCAAGTCATCGAGGCTGGCGTTCAGGAGGGGGTCGAGCGCAGCAAAATGGCTGGCGAGCGCGCTCGCGGTGACCTCGCCCACTTCTCTTACGCCAAGCGCATATAAAAACCGGGGCAAGGTGGTGTTTTTGGCTGCTTCGATGGCTTCGACCAAATTTTGGGCGGATTTTTCGCCCATGCGCGGCAGGGTAAGCAATTGCGGCACCGTGAGCGTGAATAGGTCATCAACATGAGCGATGAGGCGGTGTTCGAGCAATAACTCGACCCATTTATCGCCGAGGCCATCGATATTGAGTGCTTTGCGGCTGGCGAAATGCTTGATGGCCTCGCGCCGTTGGGCAGGGCAAAACAGCCCGCCACTACAACGGGCAATGGCTTCATTTTCCACCCGCAGCACTTGCGAGCCGCACACGGGGCAGGTTTCGGGCAGACTGATGATCGTTGCATTCGGTGGGCGGCGTTCGGGCAGCACGGCGACAATTTCGGGGATGACATCGCCCGCGCGGCGCACGGTGACAAAATCACCTATGTGAATGTTTTTACGGGTAATTTCATCCATATTGTGCAGGGTGATATTGGCTACCGTCACCCCGCCCACAAACACCGGCGTAATGCGCGCCACGGGGGTGAGCGCGCCGGTGCGCCCCACTTGAAAATCGACCGATTGCACTTGGCTTACCGCTTCTTCAGCCGGAAACTTATAGGCGATGGCCCAGCGCGGCGCGCGGGCGACAAAGCCTAAGGCTTCTTGCTCGGCGCGGGCATTTACTTTGAACACCACGCCGTCGATGTCGTAATCCAGCGTGCTGCGGCGCGCTTGCATGGCGTGGTAATAGGCCAGCACGGCGGCGCGATCATCGCAGCGCTGCCGATGGGGGCTCACGGTGAAGCCTTGCGCCGCCAGCCAATCGAGTAATGCCAATTGGCTATCGGGTTGGGGAATGCCCGCCACCGCGCCTAAGCCATAGGCGAAAAACTGCAATTGGCGTTGGGCGGTGATGCGCGGGTCTTTTTGCCGCAAGGAACCGGCGGCCGCATTGCGCGGATTGACAAATTTTTTCTCGCCAGCCGCTTGCGCCGCCGTATTAAGTGCCGCGAAGGCCGCGTGCGTGAGCACGACTTCACCGCGCACTTCAATGAGGTTTGCGCGCGCGCTTTGCAAGGCCTGCGGAATGTTGGCAATGCTGCGCACGTTGAGGGTGACATCTTCGCCGGTTTGACCATCGCCCCGGGTAGCGGCCTGCACGAGGAGGCCCTCGCGGTAGGTTAAGTTAATAGCCAAGCCATCGAACTTGGGTTCGGCGGCAAATACCAGCGGGGTCGATTGCCCGAGCCGTTCTTGCGCGCGGGCGGCGAACGCATCCCACTCGGCCTCGCTAAAGGCGTTATCGAGCGAGAGCATGGGCATGGCATGGGTGACGGGGGCAAAGCTTGTGGTGTAGGTGGGGCTGCCGACGCGTTGGGTGGGCGAATCGGCGGTGATCCATTCGGGGTGCGCGGCCTCGATAGCGTGCAATTCACGCAGCAGCTGATCGAACGCGGCATCGCTAATGCTGGGCGCATCTAAGACGTAATAGCGAAAGTTGTGGGCGTCGATCTCTGCCCTTAGGGCATCAATCAGGGCGCGCGGGGCGCTGGCATTAGCCAATAAAGGAGCCATGGTGCTGCGCCTTGGGGTTAAGAGCTGAGCTGCTCGCGGTAGCGATCGATCGATTCGGAGCTTAACGGTTCGCGCGCATCATCGAGCACTGCGCCGCCGAGGTGATCGGCAATATCGCGGGCAATATCGATCATGCGATCAAGCACGAGCATTTCGCTCTGTTCGCCCAGCGGCACTTGCATAAAAAGCGCCAGCACGGGGGTTTCAAAACTGGCTGCATTGCCGCGATCAAAAGTACCGGGGTTAACGCCATTCATGAGCGAGAACAAGGGCTCACCCAATTCGCTGTGGTAGTGAAAAATCGAAAACGCACCAAACTCAAAGCCCATTTCTTCGATTAAATCTTCAACGGCGGCGCCCGAAAACGCCGCGCCATCAAGGCTTGCCACAAATAAGGGAATAACCACCGGAAGCTTTGCGCTGGGCGCGGCTTGCGCTGGGGGGGCGGGGGTGTGCGTGTCGGCATCGGCGGCGGTTTGCTTTTCTTGGTAGCTGAAACGCGGCGCTTGGCGCTGGCGAAACAGCCCACCCTGCGCAGAGGCGGCGGCATCGGCGGGGGCGTCTAGCACGGTGCGGCGAACCGCGCCAATCACGCCATCGGCATCGGTGGGCAAGGCATCGGCATCTTCTGTGTGGGCGAATAAATCGGGCGCACTGTGGCGCGTAAACGTGGGCTGCTGCCAGCGCAGGGGCTCGGGCTCAATGGCAAACGGCTCGATATCGTGCTTGGGGCTTTGGGGCTCAAGGTGTAGGTTCGGCTCGGCGCGATGGTCTGCCTCAAACAAGCCGTGTGATGGCTCAACGGGCAAGGCTGTGGCGCGCACGGCTGAGAGGGGTTCATCAAAATCTTGGCTGCGAATTTGGGCATCAATCGGATCATCGACATTCGCTTGGGTGCGGCCACTGCCTAATTCAATCGCGTGCTCGCTTTTGTGCCGAAAATAAGCCCATGCAATCGCCGCCAGCGCACCAAACCCCACGACCAGCAAAACCCAACGTAACCATTCCATATTTTAAGACTCTAATAGTTGCACGGCGCGATCCACATCCACCGATACGATCCGCGAGACACCCGCTTCGCGCATCGTAACCCCAATGAGGGCATTTGCGCTGGCCATGGTGGTTTTATTGTGGGTCACAAACAGAAATTGCACGCGATCCGACATGGCCGAAACCATAGCACAAAAACGCCCTACATTGGCTTCATCTAACGGTGCATCCACCTCATCTAAGATGCAAAACGGGGCCGGGTTTAATTCAAATAGGGCAAAAATAAGTGCAACGGCCGTTAACGCCCGCTCCCCCCCCGATAAAAGTGAGAGCTGGGTGGTTTTCTTGCCCGGCGGGCGGGCAATCAGCGCTAGGCCATCATTGAGCTCATCGGTGCCGGTTAAATTTAACCGCGCCTCGCCGCCACCAAATAATTGGGCAAATAACGGCCCGATTCGGGTGTTTACGGCATCAAAAATTTGCCGAAACTGCGCGCGGGTTTGGCGATCGAGCGTGGCGATGGCCTCGGTAAGCTGCGTTAAGGCCATCGCCACATCGGCTATTTGCGCATCCATCTCAACTTTGCGCGCCTGAACTTCGGCAAACGCGGCAATGGCGGTGAGGTTAACCGCACCCAAACGCTCAATTTGCAAGGTGAGCGCGGCCCGCTCCGCCGCTTGGCGAGCCGGCGTATCGGGCGCATCGGCAAGCGGTTCAATAATGTGCGCCTGTAGGGTGATCGAATCATCGGCCAAGGCCTGCAGCGCTTCCCGCAGAACCTGCTCGGTATGCTCTGTGCGCACTTGCATTTGGGCGTGCTGCAAGGCCGCCACTTGCACGGCAGCCTGGGCCTCGCTGTGCGCTAATTGGGCGGCATGGCATTGGGTTTCACTGTGCTGCAAGGCCTCGGTGGCGCGCCCCTGCTCGGCCTGCGCCGCTGCCACATCTGCGGTTACGGCTTCTTGCTGCTGCAACAGCGCGGATTGCTGCGCCTGCTGACTAATTTTTTGCTCGGTGAGGGTGGCGATTTTTTCACCCATTTGGGCTAATCGCGCATCAATTTGCGCGAGCAAGGCGTGATCGCGCGCAATCAATTGCGCCGCTTGGCTTATTTGATGCTGGTTTTGATCGACCGCCCGCTCTGCCGCTTGCAGCTGTTGCGCCCCCGCCCCCGCCTTGCTGCGCAGGTGTTGCACCTGTGCCTCTTGCGCTTGCTGCGCGGCGGCTTGGGTATCGCGATGCACGGTGGCCTCGCGCACGGCGCGCGTCCCTTGGGCGACCTTACCTGCAAGCTCGGCACACTCGGCTGCGAGCCGCGCTTGCTCGTGCGCTCGCTCTTGGCGACGCGCTTGCTGCTCTTTATCGCGCTCAATGAGCCGTTGGTACTGGTGCGCGGCCTCGCTGTGCTCGGTGTGCCGGCGCATCACGGTTTGCTCTTGAGCGCGCAACTGGCGCGCTGTCTGCGTCGCCTCGTTTTGCGTCAACGCCCGGGCGGCATGCTGCTGGTGGTAGTCTGCCTCACAGGTTTGAACCCCGCCTTCTGCCTGGGCGCATTCATCAATTAACGCGTGCAGGCGCGCATGCTGCGCTAGGCGCTCGGCGGCGGTATCTTCTGCCATTCGCCCAAGCCAGTGCCGCCCCACCTGCCAGCCATCAGCCAAGATAAACCGCTGCCCCGGCGGCAAACGATGCCGCAGGGCTAAGGCCTCGGCCAAATTGGCGGCGGGATGACAGGTTCTCTGCCAATCGGTTAGCCAGTGCTGCAACGCGCGCGCAGGCTCGGGCGCTTGCGCCAAATCGGTGGCAAGTGGCGACGCCTCATTCAACGGGGCAACCCAATACCCTCCCTCGGGGCGAGCGCCCACCGCAGCCCATTGGGCGACTAAGGCATCCATATCATCCACGCACTGCGCTTCAATATGCGCGCCCAAGGCATGCCCCCACCACGGGTCCGCTTGAGCACGGGCAAGCTGCGCTATCAGCGATTCATTGGCCGCCGCGCTCGGCTTGGCGGCGGCGGGCTTTAATAATCGCTTCAAGCCCGCCTGCTCGGCTGCCAAGGTATCGCGGTTTTTTTGCGCGTACTGCAGTGCCTGTAGGGCGCGGGCCATGCTCTGTTCTTGCGCGGCCATTTCCGCCTGCACGCTCGCCAGACGCTGTTCGATGATGATTTTTTCTGCCTGCGCTTGGCGCGTTTGCGCCTCTAAATCGGCCAATCGGGCGGCCCATGCGTTGAAGTCTGGCGGTTCGGTTGGCGGCGGCGCATCGGCGGTTAAACGCTGGCTTTGGCGGTTGAGGGAAGCCAGCTCAGCCTGCGCGGCGGCTAACTGCTGCTGCGGCTCGGCCAGTTGCTCTTGCGCGATGCGCCACGCATGGCGTTGGGCGGTTAAATCGGCTTCGCCCACACGCAAGGCCACCTGCCATTCCGCTCGGGCATCGGCGGCGGCTTGGCGTGCCTGTGCTAGAGCCATGCGCGCCGATTCGCGCTCGGCCTGCGCATGCTGTTGCTGCGTAATGGCTTGGGTGACTTGGGCGCGCTGGATTAAATCCGCTTGACGCTGCGCCGTCAACGCGTCGAGCTGCGCCACCATTGAGCCTAGCCCGCCCTCGCACTGCGCGCGATCGGCAGCCACACGATAAAGCCGGGCTTGGATATTTTGCAGATGCTGCAAGGCCGCTTGGCGCGCTGCCGTGGCCGTGACACGCGCTTGCTCGTGCGCAGCCAGCGCAAGGGTACGCTCGGCAACCCAAGCCGTTTGCTGCTCTACGCTGTGCAACGCGGCCGTTTGGGCGCGCTCGGCCAGCACATGCGCCACGGCGGCTTGCTCGGCCATTAGGATGCGGCGTTGGCGTTGCAACACGCGATAACGCTCGGCCGATTTGGCTTGCCGCTCAAGCTGGCTTTGCTGGCGCCCCAGCTCATCGGCAATATCGCTAAGACGGCTTAAATTTTCTTGGGTTTGCGTCATGCGCGCTTCGGTTTCGCGCCTGCGCTCGCGGTAGAGTGAAATACCGGCGGTTTCTTCCAAATACCCGCGCAACTCTTCCGGGCGGGCATCTACAATGCGATTAATTTGCCCCTGCTCAATCACCGAATAAGACCGCGCGCCAACGCCCGTGCCCAAAAAAAGATCCATCACATCGCGCCGACGCACGCGGGTTTGGTTAATTTCATACCGAGATTGGCCATCGCGCCCGAGGCTTCGGCGCACGGTAATGGCATCAAAGGCAGCAAACGGGCCACTTAAACGGCGCGTGCTGTTATCAAAGCTTAATTCCACCACGGCTTGGCTGGCCGCCGGACGCTGGCCGCTTCCGGCAAAAATGACATCATCGAGCGCCGCGCCGCGTAATTGGCGCGCGGAAGATTCCCCCAGCACCCAACGAATGGCATCAATTAAATTTGATTTACCGCACCCATTGGGCCCCACAATGGCCACCCGCGCATCCGGCAGCACAATTTCGGTGGGGGCGGCAAACGATTTGAATCCCGCCAGATAGAGCCGAGTTAAGCGCATAACAACCAGATAAAGAACGAGCGGCCATCAACCCAATGGCCCTGACATTGGGCAGAAACAGCCTCTATAATGGCGATCAATTAAATTTTATCCCGACAACCGTTAAATCATCCCAAGGACTCACTATGAGCACCCGCCCCAGCAAAACCTTAGAAACCTTCGTTAACCCCAACCCAGAGCGCGACTATACCATTCACATGCGCGTGCCTGAATTTACCTGCCTGTGCCCCAAAACCGGTCAGCCGGATTTTGCCACGATTTATATCGACTTCGTTCCCGATCAGCTATGCGTTGAATTAAAAGCCCTCAAAATGTACATGTGGTCGTTCCGCGAAGAAGGCGGCTTTCATGAGGCCATGACCAACGGTATTTTGAATGATTTGGTCGCAGCCATTTCACCCCGCTTTATGCGCGTGACCGGTGAGTGGAACGTGCGCGGCGGCGTGTATACCAATGTCGTAGTCGAGCATCGCCAGCCGGGCTGGGTATCGGCGCCGAAGGTTGAATTGCCTTAAACTTGCGCCCGCAAGCTTTTAATGCGCGCATATCAGAAAATTCCTACACGCCTTGCGGCGGCATGGCATCCGTATTTTTTTCTATCTGGGTAAAATGCCAAGGGAGCCTTTGATTTAGGCTCAATCAAAAATAATAAAAACCACCCGACCGCGAACCCATTATCCCGCACACATTAGGGCATCAAAAAGGATATTAGCAATGGAACACAGCAACCAGACCAGCAAACCCAAATACGCGGGCACCCAAGGCACGTTATTGGTGGCCAAAAACGATGATCGCATGCCCGATTTCACCGAAGAGGGCGAAGATCAGGCCATTAACCTCGACCAACCCGCGCTGATTGGCTTAACACCTCCGTTTAGTGGGCGGCGTTTTCCTTTGCGGCCGGGCAAAACGGCCATTGGGCGCCGTAACGACAACGATATTGTGCTCGCCGATGGCAGCGTTTCAAGCCTGCATGCCTGGATTGTCGAAGATCAGGGCAGCTACCGCCTCATGAATATTTTATCGACCAATGGCAGCTTTGTGAATAATGAGCGCATCACAGAAACGCCGCTCAAAGCGGGTGATCACATTCGGTTTGGTGGGGTTGAGTTGCAATTATACACAGGGCTTACCACCCAAAAATCTCGCCCTACCCGCACCCTTTGGATTACCGCTGGGGTGATTGGGCTTGGCATACTGGTGGCGCTGGGCTTGTGGGTTTTTTTGAAATAACGCAATGTCCGCTGACACGTTCGGCCTAAATAATAGGGCTTGCGCTCAGGGAGTTTGGCATGTCCAGAATGTTTGGCCGCTTTGAAATTCAAGGTGAATTGGGCCGGGGCGCCATGGCGATTATTTATCGCGGCTACGATTCTAAAATTGACCGCATGGTCGCTCTGAAAACGTTGCGCCCTGAGTTTTCCGCCCACTCCGAATACCGCGCCCGTTTTTTGGTGGAAGCCCGCGCCGCCGGCACACTAAACCACCCAAAAATTGTAACGATCTTTGATGTGGGCGAGATTGATGGCATTCCGTTTATTGCCATGGAGCTGCTAACGGGCACGACGTTAGGGCAATTCACCGAGCGCCACCCCCAAGGCATTCCCTTGCCGATGCTCTTGAAAATCGCCATCCAAATTAGCGATGCGCTGGATTTTTCGCATCGCCACGGCGTGGTACATCAAGACATTAAGCCCGATAACATCGTGCTGGTTAATGACACCGGCGACATCAAAATGATGGATTTCGGCATCGCCCGCATTATGCGGCAAGCCGATACCCCCTCCGAGGAAGGCGCGCGCGCGTTTTCATCGGGC
>DZCK01000076.1 GCA_022730245.1 Halothiobacillus neapolitanus | reverse complement strand
GCGTTGCTCATGGCTTCTCAACCCACCGCCACGCCGGATCAAATTATCCAAGCGATTGAAACCACAGGTACGCCCGCGCCTTCGCTCACCGGAAAAACCACCACCGGCAAGGTGGTGAGTGCGATTAACGCACTGGCCAAAATCAATTTAAGCATTGCCCCTATTGCACCCGTTAATCTAACGGTCGGCGTAAGCCAAGCCGTGAACTTTACGATTAATGGCTTGGATGCATTAAGCCTGAGCGCCACCAGCAACAACACAGCCGTACTGCCCAACTCGGCCATAACAGGCCAAGCGGCTTGCACACTGGCCGGTAACTGCACCTTAAATTTACTGCCATCGGCGGCGGGCGTAAGCACCGTGGCACTCAGCCTGCAGGATGGCTATGGCCAACAAATGACGCAAACATTTAATGTCAATGTTGCTGCACCAACCCCTGCACCAACCCCTGCGACAGCAACATCGGGTGGCGGCGGCAGTATGAATCTTGGGTTTTTACTGTTGTTTGGATTGATTTTTGCGCTCAATCACAAGCTGCGTGCCAAACGCAAAACGCGATTCGCCGCATGAAAGCATCTCTTATTTTAATGCTGCTCGCGCCCATGCTGCTCGTTGCCTGCCAAAGTGCAGGGCTTGCGCCGGCATTAGTCAATCAAACCAGCACAGAACCCAACGCCATGCCACAAAATCCTACGGCACGTTCGGGTGCGTATCTGTTCAAACTCAAACCGAATGCGCCAGACAACGCCGATACGCTCGCGCAACTGTACCGAGCCTTTCAAAGCCAAGCCGTGCAATCGATTAAGCCGATTGGCAATGCGTGGTACTTGTTGATTTTAAATAAAAATACGGGCGCAGACCCTGGGCTTGCCTTCATGCAAAGCCTGGCCAAGCAAAGCGGCTTAATCGAAACGCTGCAACCCAATTTACCTTATGGGGTTAACCCACCCAAACAACCGGCGCCCATGCTCAATGGCCTTTAATCGGGCGATCGGTAAGGCTGCTAGCTTCGAGCAAAACCAGCACTTCGCTGTGCGCCGTGTGGGGAAACAAATCAAAGAGCTGCGCGCGGATTGGCGTAAAACTCGGCATAGCGGTTAAATCGCGCGCCAAAGACTCGGGGTTGCAACTGGAATAAATCATCCAACGCACAGGGCTCGTCGCCGTGGCCGCATCATTTAAAAATGCGCATAAATCTCGCCCCAAGCCCCTTCGGGGTGGGTTAACCACCACCAATGCCGGCAAATCGGCCACGGTGGCCACAAAATCATCTGATGTTAACGCGCGAAACTGCACTTGGCTTAAGCCCATGTCCTTGGCCGATTGCGCGGCGCTGGCAATCGCCTCAGCGCTTACCTCAATCCCCGTAACCTTACCCGACACATGCGGCGCGCAATGCAGCGCAAAACCACCGACCCCACAAAACAAATCCCACATATCGCGCGGCGCGAGCGTGGCCACCCAATCGCGGGCGGTGGCATACAATTGGGCGGCCACTGCCGTATTAGTTTGAAAAAAACTTCGGGGGCGAAGATAAAAAGGTAAGCCGTTCAAAACCATGGTTAGGGTGTCTCGCGGGCTTAAGATAATTTCTTCATCACCCTCCAAAATGGCTTGATGCACGGGCTGAATATTGACAGAAAGTACGGCGATTTGTGGCAAATCAGCCGCTAAATTCGGCCAATCTGCCCGAATGGCAGCCACACTGCGCTTTGAACGCAGCACCAACCGCACCATCAAGCGGTTATCTGCCGACGAATGGGTAATCAGCACGTACTTCAACTCGCCTCGGCGCACAGCAATCTCATAGGGAGCCAGCGCTAGGCGCACAATCATGCGCTTTATCGGTTCAAATGCCGCTGATAGTGCCTTGGGGTACAAGCTGCATTCGGTTAAATCAACCCCATGCCCCCGCCCATCTAAAATACCCAGCGTTGGCATGCGCGATGAACCCGACACCACCATTTTGGCTTTATTACGAAAACCCTGCTCGGCGCTGGGTACGGGCGGATGCCACTTAAGTGCGGTGAAGGCGGCTAATTGTGCAGCAGCGCGCTCGTTTTTTTGCGCAAGTTGGGTGGCATAAGGGATCGGCAACCAAACACAAGAGCGGCAAACGGCGGCATCAAAATAAGCACAATGCATTGAATGAGTTGAGCTATTAGATTCAGTCAGGATCAACACGGATTAACTAAACAACCGGGCGCGTAATCAGGGCGACCGCCTCAACGGCAATACCCTCACCTCGGCCAGTAAAACCTAACCGCTCGGTCGTGGTCGCTTTAATATTAATTTGGTCAGGTAAAATTTTTAACACACTGGCCAAGCGCGCACGCATCGCTGGAATATGGTTCGCCATGCGCGGGGCTTGGGCGATGATGGTGATATCCACATTGCCGATAAGCCACTGCTTATCGGCAATAAGTTGATGCACCTGCGCCAAAAGCAGGCTGCTATCGATGCCGCAATAAGCAGGATCCGTATCTGGGAAGTGTTGCCCGATATCGCCCAAAGCGGCCGCACCCAACAAAGCATCGCAAAGGGCATGAATGAGCACATCGCCATCGGAATGGGCTTTAAACGCCCGATCAAAAGGGATTTTAATCCCGCCAATCATAAGATGATCGCCGGGCATAAACGCATGCACATCAAACCCGTGCCCAATGCGCCACGGAAAATCGCGGACAGGATCGATGGGATGAGCGGCGGGGGTATTCATCTTAAAAAATCCAAAAGTTAACCCAGAAGCGGCACTTGCGCAGAATGCCAATGCCCCTGAGCCTGCAAAATTAAGCGAGCTAAGGGTAAATCATCCGGGTGCGTAATTTTAATATTATCGGCATGGCCCACCACCAGCTGCGGTGCCTTACCAAGCAGCTCAATGGCGGAAGAATCATCGGTTAACACGCACCCAGCCTGTTCGGCAAAATCTAATGCATGCGCCAAGAGATCACAGGCAAAGGCTTGAGGCGTCAGCGCGTGATACACCCCCGCGCGCGAAACGGTTGTTAAAACCTGCTGATCGGTATCGGCCTGCTTTAACGTATCGCGCACGGGGGTTGCGAGCAAAGCGCCGTCCTTGCTGGCAAAAGCGCAGCTGAGCAGCGCTTCAATATCGAGCCTGCGCGCACAAGGACGCGCCGCATCGTGCACCAAAACCATTGTGTGTTTATCAACGCATTGCTGCTGCACAAAGTGCAGGGCCGCGCGCACACTGGCCGAACGGGTTGCCCCACCCACGGCATAGTGCAGGGGGAAATCCTTAAAATTAGCCAACAAAGCAGGCGCCAAGGCATCATCGGGTGCTAACGCTAGTACGGCGCCTTGCAAGCCGGGTAGCCCGATAAATCGCGATAAAGTCACTTCCAGCACGCAACGGGAATCTAACGCTAAATATTGTTTTGGCCGAGCAGCCCCCATGCGCTGGCCGAAACCCGCTGCGGGGATAATCAGCCACCAAGGCTGAAATTTAGGCGAATGGGACACAAGCACACACCGAGCCTGCACGCAGGCAAGAAGACAACAGACAACGCCAAGCCATAGAAAAAAACCAAGCTAAGGCAAGAATCATTTCAGCTGACTTTGATTGGGCTTAACATCGTCTGGGGCATCAGCTGGGGCATCGGCACTATCGGCATCTGACGCGATGCCGCTTGATGCCGTGGGCATCGGCACGGGCGTAATCGGCTGGGCGGGGTTGTTATCAATCACCTGATAAAACGTTTCATTGGGGCCGATTAAACCTAAATCTAAACGCGCCCGCGCCTCAACCGCCCCTAAGCCAGTTTTAAGGTCATCTACCTCGGCATATAGCCGGCGATTGCGCTCGGTGAGTGATTCTTGTGTGGTAATTAAGTCGGCTAGCCGCGCTTGTTTATGCCACACCTCGGGCAACGAGGAATCGCTGTACCAAAGCCGCCACTGCAACCCCGCCAGCAGCAAAGCAAGAACTAGGGTTACGCCGCGAATCAATGAATACGCTCCATGCTAACGCCCCAAGCACTGCTTAACGGCGGAACACGGCCACACCGGGAAATTTAGCGCGCGCGCCCAAAGTTTCTTCAATGCGCAGGAGTTGGTTATATTTGGCCATGCGATCCGAGCGCGACATCGAACCCGTTTTAATTTGCCCAGCATTGGTTGCCACAGCTAAATCGGCAATGGTGGTATCTTCGGTTTCGCCCGAGCGATGCGATACCACATTGGTGTAGCCATTGGCTTCAGCAAGGCGCATGGTATCCAATGTTTCTGTTAAGGTGCCGATTTGATTGACTTTAATCAGAATCGAGTTGCCAATTTTCTTATCGATGCCTTCTCGCAGAATTTTGGCATTGGTGACAAAAATATCATCGCCCACCAGTTGTACTTTCGCGCTCAAACGTTCGGTGAGTAACGCCCAACCCGCCCAATCTTGCTCTGCCATGCCGTCTTCAATTGACAAAATGGGGTATTTACTGACCCAATCGGCAAATAAATCGACCATTTCGGCTGAAGTGTATGAACGGCCTTCGGCTTCAAGATGATATTTGCCGTCTTTATAAAACTCTGAGCTTGCGGCATCTAAACCGATAAACACATCCGTGCCTGGCACAAAACCAGCCAGCTCAATGGCTTCGAGAATAATTTGAATGGCCGCCTCGTTCGATGGCAAATCGGGTGCAAAGCCGCCTTCATCACCAACGGCCGTATTCAAGCCTCGATCATGCAGCACTTTTTTTAAGGCATGAAATACTTCGGTGCCATAACGCAGCGCTTCAGAGAAATTTGGCGCACCGGCAGGAATAATCATAAATTCTTGCATATCAATGGAGTTATCGGCGTGCGCGCCGCCGTTGATAATATTCATCATCGGCACAGGCAAAGTAACCCCATCGCCTTTGCCTAAATAATCGAACAAGGGCTTGCCTGCGGCGGCTGCCCCCGCGTGCGCCGCTGCCAGCGATACCGCCAGCAGGGCATTAGCGCCCAAGCGCGATTTATTCTCAGTGCCATCTAAGGCGATCATTGCGGCATCAATTGCCGCCAGATCATGCACGTTCATGCCGTTCAGAGCCTGCGCAATTTCACCATTCACATTCGCGACCGCACGACCAACGCCTTTGCCACCAAAACGGGATTTATCGCCATCACGGAGTTCAATCGCCTCACGGGTGCCCGTAGATGCGCCAGAAGGCACAATCGCCCGCCCCATAAAACCACCGGTGACATGCACTTCGGCCTCAACAGTAGGGTTGCCCCGAGAATCAATTACTTGGCGGGCGCGTATGCCTTCGATGGCGGTCATAGATATTCTCCAGTCATAAAATAATTAAAAATTCAGTATGGCGCACGCGCATGACGACACCACGACATGCGCTAAGCGATGGTCTAAAAACCTAAACTATGGCGCGAGCAACGCTTGTTCGGGAAAGCCTGCGGCTTTAACTAAGCGATCAATCTCAACCAAGGTATGCAATAAATCAGCCATTTGATTCAGTGGCCAGGCATTGGGGCCATCAGATAACGCTTTGGCGGGATCGGGATGCGTTTCCATAAACAAACCCGCAATGCCAGCGGCCACGGCGGCGCGCGCCAATACCGGCACAAATTCACGCTGCCCACCCGAGCTCGCGCCCTGCCCGCCGGGCAATTGCACCGAATGGGTGGCATCGAACACCACGGGCGCACCGGTTTGGCGCATCACCGCTAGGCTGCGCATATCGGATACGAGGTTGTTATAACCAAAACTCGCGCCGCGTTCGCACACCATAATGTGCTCATTACCAACCGCGCGGGCTTTTTCGACCACATTCGCCATATCCCAAGGTGCCAAAAATTGGCCTTTTTTGATATTGACGGGCTTACCTTGGCGCGCCACGTTCTGAATAAAATTGGTTTGGCGACACAAAAACGCGGGCGTTTGCAGCACATCAACCACGGACGCTACCTCATTAAGCGGCGTATCCTCGTGCACATCGGTGAGCACCGGCACGCCGATAATTTGCTTTACCCGCTCTAAAATTGCTAAGCCTTGCGCCAAACCCGGCCCACGAAAACTTGAACCCGATGAACGATTGGCTTTATCAAATGAGCTTTTGTAAATAAAGGGTATGCCCAGTTGCGCGGCCATTTCTTTGAGGGCGCCTGCAGTTTCTTGCGCTAAAGTTTCCGATTCAATCACACAGGGACCGGCAATCAAAAAAAGCGGCTGATTCAAGCCCACGTTAAAGTTAATCAAGTTCATTCGGTAACCTCAGCATCAAGGCCGCCTGCGCGCTGCGCCAAGGCCGCTTGGATAAAAGCGGTAAACAAGGGATGTCCATCGCGGGGATTAGAATTAAATTCTGGATGAAATTGGCTCGCAATAAAAAACGGGTGATCTGGCAGCTCAATGGTTTCAACCAGATGATTTTCCGCCGAGAAGCCAGAAAAGGCTAAGCCCGCCGCTTCCAAAGGTTTTTGGTAGCCATTATTGAACTCAAACCGGTGACGATGACGTTCACTAATCTCTGTGGCGCCATACGCCTCGGCCACGCGGCTACCCACATTCAATTCGCACCGCTGCGCGCCTAAACGCATGGTGCCGCCCAAATCGGTTTTTTCATCTCGCACAATCAGCGCACCGGTTTCATCGCGCCATTCGGTAATGAGGGCAATGACCGGATGCGGTGAATCTTTGCGAAACTCGGTGGAATGCGCGCCGGTAAGCCCGGCGACATTGCGCGCATATTCAATCACGGCCACTTGCATGCCTAAGCAAATACCCAAGTAAGGTTTAAGCGACTCGCGGGCGTACCGCACAGCGGCAATTTTGCCTTCAACACCCCGCTCACCAAAGCCGCCGGGTACCAAAATTGCATCCATGCTTTCAAGCACGGTGGTGGGTTCGCGCTCAAAACGCTCAGAATCAAAATAGTGGATATTCACACGGGTGCGGGTTTGAATACCCGCGTGCAGTAGCGCTTCGTTCAGGCTTTTGTACGCATCCAAAAGCTCGACATATTTACCCACCATGGCGATATCAACAATCCGATCGGGCTTGGTTTGCGCTTCAACCACCCGATCCCACTCCGTTAAATTGGCAGGACCTGCTTGTAAATGCAGTTTTCGCAACACGATTTCATCCAGCTTTTGAGCATGCAGCATGCGCGGAATGCGGTAAATTGTGTCGGCGTCAATCGCCGAAATGACCGCATCAAAATCCACGTTCGTGAATAAGGCAATTTTTCGGCGCTCATCATCCGGCAGGGTGACCTCAGAGCGGCACAATAAAATATCGGGCTGAATGCCAATGGAGCGAAGTTCTTTCACCGAATGCTGAGTGGGCTTGGTTTTCACCTCGCCAGCGGCACGGATATACGGCACTAAAGTTAGGTGCATATAAATCGCGCGTTCGCGACCAAGCTCGACGCCCATTTGCCGAATCGCCTCCAGAAATGGCAGAGATTCGATATCGCCAACCGTGCCGCCAATTTCAATTAGCGCCACATCGTAGCCTTTGCTTCCTTCTAACACGCGGCGTTTTATTTCATCTGTAATATGCGGAATCACTTGCACCGTACCGCCCAAGTAATCTCCCCGACGTTCACGCCGAATGACCGACTCGTACACACGCCCCGTGGTGAAATTATTGCGCTTGCCCACAGGGCTGCGCACAAAACGCTCGTAGTGGCCTAAGTCAAGATCGGTTTCTGCGCCATCAGCGGTCACGAAGACCTCGCCGTGCTGAAACGGGCTCATGGTGCCGGGATCGACATTAATATAGGGATCGAGCTTTAACAAGGTAACGCGCAAGCCACGAGATTCCAGCAACGCGGCAAGCGATGCCGCAGCAATCCCTTTACCCAAGGATGAAACTACGCCACCGGTAACGAAGACAAATTTAGTCATAACCGCGCCATCTTGAAAAGTACCTGAAACGAAGCCAACGGGAATTTTTCGCCCTGCCTCGAAAGAGACACGAGCAAACAATCACTAAAATGGCAGAGAAGATGGGAGCGCATGATAAAACAATCAGCCCGCAAAGAACACTTTGCACAGCACGTTAGCGCAAAAAAGCTTCTGGCAAAGGCGTATTTTTGCTTCAGTCAAAGGCGTATTTTCGCTTTAGTTTGTCTGAATCCGGCGCGCGGAATTTCTTTTATATGGGAATAAATTTTTATTTATCGGTGTTTTTGATTAGACTTACTTATTAGATTTTAACGAAATTGCGCGAACGATTGCCTTCCCCGCTCATCGTTAGTATCTTTGGTTTAATAATTAAGTGGAAAAATAATTAGGTGGCTACTATTATGTATACAGAACTTTCAACCGTAACCGATGAACAGGCAGCGCGTTTGTTTTTTGACTCAAACCGAATGTGGCGTGCACAGCTCAATATTGTGCTGGCGGAGTATGACATTACCGCTTCGGCTTGGTCGGTCATCCGGGTATTGCGCGATGAAGGCCAAGGCAAAACACAAAAAGAGCTGGCGAGTGAGCTCGGCATTGAGGGTCCAACCCTCGTAAAGCTGCTCGATAGCTTAGAGCGCCTAGGCTGGATTGAGCGCCGGGTCGCACCGAATGATCGCCGCGCGAAAACGATTTGGTTAATTGAGTCAGCGGCCGAGCAAATCCGTGCAGCCGATTTAAAACTTGGCATGGTTC